>CAMDDY010000261.1 GCA_945893125.1 Bordetella parapertussis | reverse complement strand
AGCTTTTGCACGATGGCGCGCGGCATTTTCGCGGGCGCGACGATGCCGGTCCAGGCGGTGACTTCAAAATCTTTCAAGCCTTGCGCGCTGATGGTGGGAATCTCCGGCATCAGCGCCGAGCGCTTTAACGTGGCCATGCCAATTGGGCGCATGCGGCCGGCTTTCACCAGGGCGTTTAACGCAGTGACGCCGGTGCAGAACATTTGAATTTGGCCCGACAGCACATCGGTGGTGGCGACACCCGCGCCTTTGTACGGCACATGCACCATGTTGAGTTCGGCCATGGTGTTGAACAACTCGCCGCACAGATGCGGCGAACCGCCCACGCCGGAGGAGGCAAAGTTGATGCCGCCCGGTTTTGATTTTGACAGCGCGATGAGTTCTTTCACGTTGGTGGCGGGCACGTTGTTGCTGACCACCATCAGATACGGGATCACGGCGATGCGCGCGATCGGCGCGAAATCACGTGTGGCGTCGTAGCCGATTTTTCTGTAGACACTCGGCGCCACCGTCAGCGGCCCGGCAATCGCCACCAGCAGCGTGTAGCCGTCCGGCGGCGCCTTGGCAACGATTTCCGTGCCGGAGGTGCCGCCCGCGCCGGGACGGTTATCGACCACCACTTGCTGACCGAGCGCGAGTGTCATGCGCTGTGCGATGCCGCGACCGAGTATGTCGTTGGTGCTGGAGCCGGGCGAGAACGGCACGATGAGACGAATCGGGCGCGCCGGATAGTCGCCGGTTTGTGTGTGCGCCGTTGCCGCCAGGCTCAGGAGTGCCGTGCCCATCAGTGATGCAATTAATTGTTTCAATGGAATAAATCCGGTGATTAAAAACCATGCCGCTAGAGGTGATGATGCACATTAGTTTACCGCATGTGCTGCGTATAATCGGGCCATGATGAATATCGATTTACAGTCGAAGGTCGCGGGCATTTTGCTCGCCGCGGGCGCGGGGTCGAGATTTGGCGGCGGCAAGTTGCTGCATCCGCTGGAAGGCGCCGCCATTGGCGTGCATGCCGCGCGCCATATGCGGGCGGCTGGATTAACAGTGACGGCCGTGGTGCGTCCGGGCAGCGAAGAACTCGTGCGCCTGTTGCAAAACGAGGGTGTGGCCGTCACGGTGTGCGCGAATGCCGCCGACGGCATGGGCGTGAGCCTGGCGCATGTCATTGCGCAGGCTCGCGATTCAGCCGGCTGTGTGGTGGCGCTGGCTGACATGCCGCGCATACGGCCCGCGACCATCCGGAAAATCGCGGATGCGGTGCGCGCCGGCGCGTTGATTGCTGCGCCGGCGTATCAGGGTGAACGTGGCCATCCGGTGGGATTCAGTGCGGCGCTGCGTGACGAATTGCTGGCGTGCCGCGGTGACGAAGGCGCGCGCGCGGTGCTCAAACGCCACCATACGGAAATCCAATTGATAGCGGTTGATGATCCCGGCGTGATTTTTGATATCGACCGCAAGGAAGATATTCCGCCGCCGTTATAATGGACGGCAGGTATTCTGCATCGATTCATCCCATCTGTATTTCAAGGAATCCAAAAATGCGTTTTGAAGGCACCGATAATTACGTTGCAACCGATGATTTGATGATGGCGGTGAACGCTGCGATCACGCTGGAGCGTCCGCTGTTAATCAAGGGCGAGCCCGGCACGGGCAAAACCATGCTGGCGCTGGAAGTGGCCAAGGCATTGAAGCGTCCGCTCTACGAGTGGCATATCAAATCTACCACCAAGGCGCAGCACGGCCTGTATGAGTACGACGCCGTGTCGCGCCTGCGCGATTCGCAGTTGGGCGACGAGAAAGTAAAGGATATCTCCAACTACATCGTGCAGGGCATGTTGTGGAAAGCGTTTGAGTCGGGGGAACCGTCGGTGCTGCTGATCGACGAGGTGGACAAGGCCGACATCGAGTTTCCGAATGACTTGCTGCGCGAACTGGATCGTATGGAGTTTTACGTGTACGAAACCCAGCAACTGATCAAAGCGAAGCAGCGGCCGCTGGTAATCATCACCAGCAACAATGAGAAAGAATTGCCCGACGCGTTTTTGCGGCGCTGCTTTTTCCATTACATCCGCTTCCCGGATCACGGCACGATGACGCAAATCGTCGATGTGCATTTTCCCGGCATCAAAAAAATTCTGCTGAATCAGGCGCTGAATGCGTTTTTTGAAATTCGCGACGTACCGGGCCTGAAGAAAAAACCCTCGACATCAGAATTGCTGGATTGGCTCAAGCTGCTGGTGGCGGAAGATATTTCGCCCGAAACGCTGCACAGTCAGGATCAGCACAAGATCATTCCGCCGCTGCACGGCGCGTTGCTGAAAAACGAGCAGGACGTGCATTTGTTTGAGCGGCTGGTATTTATGAGCCGCAAAAAATAGCAGTGGCGCGCGGCAAAGGGTTTCCGCCGGTCATTGATGAAAACGTTACCATTTTAATCATGGGCAGTTTTCCCAGCCCGGCGTCGCTGGCGAAAAAGCAATATTACGGTCACCCGCAAAATCATTTCTGGAAATTGATCGGGGCGTTGCTCGATGCACCTTTGTATGAAATGCCCTACGCGCAACGCCTGCCGGTGCTGCTGAAAAACGGCATCGGCTTGTGGGATGTGTTGCAACAGTGCGAGCGGGCCGGCGCGCTCGACAGCAATATCCGCAACGCCGTGAACAACGATTTTCGCCGGGTGACGCGCGTCGCGCGGGGTTTGAAGCGCGTGTGTTTTAACGGCAAGACCGCGGGGCGATTTGCGCCGGTGTTCGCCGAGGCGGGCTACGAAACGCAGGTGTTGCCGTCATCGAGCCCCGCGTACACGATCAAGTTCGAGGCCAAGCTCAAGCTATGGCGCAGCGTTGTGGCGGCATAAAAAAAGACGCCCGGACGAATCCGGGCGTGACAGGCACTTCGGTATTACAGTGCTACGAGGAGGTTGTTTGCAGCGACCGGTGGGCGTTAGCGCCAATGCGCATGGTGGCGATGATGATGCGGGCGGACATACACCACGCGCGGCGCGTAATACGCCGGCGGTGCGTAGTACACCGGCGCTGCAACCACCACTCGCGGCGGCACATAGTAGACGGCGGGCGGAGGATAGTAAGCCGGCGCCACGTAGTAAACAGGGGCCGGCGCAACGATGACCGGCACGGGCAAACCGATGGAGATGCCCACCGATATCGGGCCGGCGTGTGCCGATGAAATGCCGCCGGCGGCGAAGATCGCAAGACTTGCAAGGGCCGAGACCAGATATTTATTCATGATTGTTCTCCTTTAAAATGTTCGCACACCGTCATACTACGTGCGAACACTCGACAAAGCTGTTACCAATTGTAAGATTATGTTTCTGAAAATAGTGTTTAAAAACAAATGCTTATAGAATTTTTCCTGAAACTTAAAGAAGGCGGCGTGCCGGTCTCCATCAAGGAGTTCCTGATGCTGCTGCAGGGTTTTGAAAAGCAGGTCATCTTCGGCAGCGTCGAGGATTTTTATCATTTGGCGCGCACCTGCCTGGTGAAGGACGAAAAGTATTTTGATCGCTATGACCGCGTGTTCTCGGCGTACTTCAAAGGCATCATCGATGTCGAGGGCATCGAGGCGAAGATTCCCGAAGAATGGTTGCGCAAGCTCGCCGAACGGCATCTCTCCGAAGCAGAAAAGAAGCTGATCGAATCGCTCGGCGGTTGGGACAAGCTGATGGAGACGCTGAAAAAACGTCTCGAAGAGCAAAAGGGCCGCCATCAGGGCGGAGCCAAGTGGATCGGCACGGCGGGCACCTCGCCTTTTGGCGCGTACGGTTACAACCCCGAAGGTGTGCGCATCGGCCAGCAGGAATCGCGCCACCGGCGTGCGGTCAAGGTGTGGGATCAGCGCGAGTACAAAAATCTGGATGACGGCGTGGAACTCGGCACGCGCAATCTGAAAGTGGCGTTGCGCAAACTGCGCAAATTCGCGCGCACCGGCGCGCCGGACGAACTGGATATGGAAGACACCATCCGCTCCACCGCCAAGAACGCCGGCTGGCTGGACCTGAAAATGGTGCCGGAGCGCCACAACGCGGTGAAGGTGCTGCTGTTCTTCGACATCGGCGGTTCGATGGACGATCACATCCGTGTGTGTGAACAGCTATTTTCCGCCACGCGCACCGAGTTCAAGCACATGGAGTATTTTTACTTCCATAATTTTTTGTACGAGCGAGTGTGGAAAGACAACCGCCGCCGCCATAACGAACGCATCGCGACCATCGACATCCTGCACAAATACGCCCACGACTACAAGGTGATATTCGTCGGCGACGCCACCATGAGCCCGTATGAAATTACCTATCCGGGCGGCAGCGTTGAACACACCAATGAAGAGCCGGGCGCGGCATGGATGCAACGCGTGCTGGATGTGTATCCGAACACCATCTGGCTCAACCCGCAAAACGAATCACTTTGGGATTACCACGAGTCGATCCGTATCACGCGCGATATCATGTCGCATCGTATGTTTCCGCTGACGCTCGATGGGCTGGATCGCGGGATGCGGTTGCTGAGCAAGGGGAATAGCAGGGTGAGTGCGTAGTGCGTCGTGCGCTGTAAACGCGTCGTCTCGTCCAAACGGTTATTGTCCGCGTAACATCCGCCAACGTTTTTGCAGTGTCGCAACGAACACCCTGTCCGCGCGCTTGCTGAACAGTGACACCGGCGAATAGCCGCGCCGTAGCGCGAGTGCCAGCGCATAGACCATCAACGCAATGGTGAACGCGGTGTTCTGCCAACTGGTTAACGGCCACTGTCCCGCCCAACTGAAGGTAATGGCGTTGCTGACAGGCTCCAGATAGTGTATCGGCCACAGGTCTACCGGGCTGCTGCCGCGCGAGCCGGCGATGTCGCCAAAGAGGTGCAGATGAAATGACACAAACGACCAGATCGCCGCGCGAATTTTGTCATCGGCCAGCAGAGCCGCCAGCAGTGCAAATAGCATTGCCGCGGGCAGACCATGCAGCGCGATGCGATGATACTGCTCGTAGAAGCTCCATTGATAGCCGAGCGTGCGGCCGATCCAGTCGATGAGCAGTCCGAGGCCGTCGAGGTCCGGTACTACGCTGCACCAGGTGATGAGCGCGCGGTCCCGCGGTTTTTCGGTGACATGTTCCGCGACCGTCCAGCCGACGAGCAGGTGAGTGACGACATGCATGCGTTATTTCCCCATGGATTTTTGCGCAATTTTTGACGCAATGCGCGCGGCGTCAATAATCACGCGTTCATGCGTGCCTGGCGGTCAAACGGGACGAGAGCGCGGAACGGCTTAATGCGCCGTCTGCCGACGGTCGACGCCCGGCGGCGGCGAGGTTTTCAGAATTTCATCCACGGTGGTGAGTCCGGCGGCGACCTTCATCGCGCCGTTGATGCGCAGCGGCTTCAGGCCTTCTTTGTAGGCTTGTTCGCGAAAAGCTTCCAGATCAGTCTTGTCGGTGATGTGGCGCTTGATATCCGGCGTCAGCAACATCGTTTCGTAGATGCCCATGCGTCCCATGTAGCCGGTCATGCGGCATTCGAGGCAGCCCTTGCCCGCGGCGGTTTTGCCCTTGGGGTTGGGCGCCTTCCACGGCGCCACGAGATTGTCCCAGGTGGCGTCATCAAGATCGGCTTGTTCCTTGCAATGCGGGCAGATGGTGCGAATCAAACGCTGCGCCATCACGCCGAGCAGCGTGGATTGAATCAGGTAGGCGGGCACGCCGAGATCGATCAGGCGCGTGATCGCCGAGGGCGCGTCATTGGTGTGCAGGGTGGACAACACCAGGTGGCCGGTCAACGCGGCCTGCACCGCCATTTCGGCGGTTTCAAGATCGCGTATCTCGCCCACCATGATGATGTCCGGATCTTGGCGCATCAGCGTGCGGATGCCGCTGGCGAAATCCACGCCGATGGCGGTTTGTACTTGCATCTGGTTAAACGATGGTTCAACCATCTCGATCGGATCTTCCACCGAACACACGTTGACGTCGGGGGTTGCGAGCGTTTTAAGCGTGGAATACAGCGTGGTGGTCTTGCCGGAGCCAGTGGGGCCGGTCACCAACACGATGCCGTGCGGCTGGCCCACCATGTGTTTCCACTTGCGTTCGTCGTCCTCGCCGAAGCCCAGTTCGGCGTAATCCTTGACCAGGGTTTCAGGGTCAAAAATACGCATCACCATTTTTTCGCCGAAGGCGGTGGGCATGGTCGACAGGCGCAGCTCGATTTCGCGCCCGTCGGGCGACACGGTTTTCAGACGCCCATCCTGCGGCCGCCGCTTTTCAACCAGGTCCATGCGCCCCATGATCTTGATGCGCGAGGTCATCGCCACCATCACCGGCGTGGGAATCTGGTAGACCTGATGCAGCGCGCCGTCGATGCGAAAGCGCACGTTGCCGATTTCGCGCCGCGGTTCGATGTGGATATCGCTGGCGCGCTGCTGGAACGCATAGGTAAACAGCCAGTCGCAAATATGCACGATATGCTGATCGTTGGCGTCGAGTTTGCCGCTGCGCCCCAACTGCATCAACTGTTCAAAATTGGTGATTTCGCTGAAGTTGCGACGGTCCTGCGCCGAGGCCGTTTTGACGGACTGCGCGAGGTTGTAGAACTCGACGATATACGACTGGATTTCCAGCGGATTGGCGATCACGCGCCTGATGTCCTGCCGCAGCACATGTTTGAGCTGCGCTTCCCATTCGCGCACATAGGGTTCCGCAGTGGCGACGGTGACTTCGTTCGCATTTACTGCTACCGGCAGAATCTTGTAGCGTTCCGCGTAGGCGTTGGACATCACCTTGGTCACCGCCGCGAAATCGACCTTGAACGGATCAATGTGGAAATAATCCAGGCCGCACTTCCCCGCCAGCCATTCGGTCAGAGTTTCGATATGCAGCAGCTTCTTGGGATCGCGCGGGTCTTTCCACTTCTGGTTGGCGATGATGACCAGCGGGTGCTGGCTCGACTGGATCGAGCGCCGGTTGACCAGCAGTTGATCCGCCGCCTCTTTGGAAACCAGCTTGTCGGTGACAAGGTCGGTAACCAGTTGCGTGAGGGTGAGCGGAAGGTCGCCCTGATTTTGTGTGGCCAACGGTATATTTGTGTGGGTTATTGCGAGTGGACTATACGCGGAATAACTAACGTATTCAATGAACTATCCGCGACCCCCGCAGATACAAACGCAGTGGCGCGATAGACATATAGGTTTGCTCGAAAGTCGTGCTGCCGAGCGCTTTGCCTGCGGTTGAAGCGGATGGCGTTCAGGTCTAGCCGTTCACGATGGCGCTACCGCCGCGCAGGTGCGGCCACAGCGCTTGTGACGTGACGCATGCGCGAGAAGGTGCGTGGTTTTGATGCTATTGATTTCATGCCATTGTCTGCGGCACTTAAGGGCGGTGGCGCGGCTGAAAAAACTGCGAACCGGATGTGCAAACACCGATTCACTCACCGGGCCGTTACGCACAAAATTGGTGCAATAAAGTAAATTATGTACC
>CAMDDY010000260.1 GCA_945893125.1 Bordetella parapertussis | reverse complement strand
GCGTCAGCAGCTCGTCAGCACGGCTCGGTTCGGAAATTCCCGAGGGATGGTTATGCGCCAGCAGCACCGCAGCAGCGTTGTGGCGCAGTGCCGCCTTGACAATTTCCCGTGGATAGACCGCGGTCTGGGTGAGCGTGCCGCGAAACAGCGGCTGTGCTGCTGGACGCAGCGAAGGAGAAGCTGGTGGCGCTGGCCGGCCACACCAGTGAGCAAGGTCATGGTGTCACCGTTACTCAGTACGTGAAGGCTGGGGCGGTGGACTACAAGAAAGTGCCAGAGTTGAAAGGCGTGGACCTGGAGGGCTATCGCGGTGCTGCCAGGAGCGAGGTACGTGTTACGTTAAGTAAAATTTGAAAGGTCACCCCCCAGTGGGGTGGCTTTTTTTATGCGGCGGAGTTCATGGGCTTACATTTCAGGTTTGAATACCGAGCCCGATGAAGGCCAGCTCATGTGTGTCCCTGAGAGTGTCCCTGAATTAAAAATGACCTACGAAAAAGTTACGTAAGTCATTGATTATATTGGTCGGGGCGAGAGGATTTGAACCTCCGACCACTTGCACCCCATGCAAGTACGCTACCAGGCTGCGCTACGCCCCGAAGTGGTCAATTATACCAGAGCCGGTTTCGATTTCACGCGCGACCGATGTCCGCCAGGGCGGCATCAATGGCGGACGAGAGTTTTTCCACGATCTGTGCGATATGTCCGCCGTCGATAATGTATGGCGGCGCGAGCAAAATATGGTCGCCGTGTCTGCCATCCAGCGTGCCGCCCATCGGATAACACATCAGCCCCAGCGTCATGGCTTCGCGCTTGATGCGTTGATATAGCTTTAGCGCCGGATCAAATGTTGACTGACTGCCCCGCTCTTTTACCAGTTCAAGGCCGATGAACAGCCCGCGCCCGCGCACATCACCGATATGGGGATGGTTGTGAAATCGATCTCGCAGCGCACCCAATAACGCGGCGCCTTGCGACATCACGTTGTCGAGCAGGTGTTCATCACGAATCGTGTGTTGCACCGCCAGTGCCGCTGCGCAAGCCATCGGATGCCCCAGATACGTATGTCCATGCTGAAAAAATCCACTGCCGCCCTGCACGGCATCAAATATTTTTTTGGACACCAGTGTCGCGCCGATGGGCTGATATCCGCCGCCTAGCCCTTTTGCGATCACCGCCATGTCAGGCACGATGTCCTCCTGCTCGTAGGCAAACAATGTGCCGGTACGGCCCATGCCGCACATTACCTCGTCGAGTATCAACAGAATGCCGTGACGATCACAAATCTCGCGTATGCGTTTGAAATAGCCGGGCACTGCGGGAACCGCGCCCAATGTCGCACCCACCACGGTTTCCGCGATAAACGCGATCACGCGGTTGGGGCCGACTCGCAACAGCGTTTCTTCCAGTTCGTTGGCGACACGCAGGCCGTAGTCGGCTTCCGATTCGGCTTCTTTGCGATCCCGGTAGGCGTAACAGGGCGCGATGTGTTCCACATCCATCAGCAGCGGCGCAAATTGCGCGCGCCGCCACGCATTGCCGCCGACGGCCAGCGCGCCCAGCGTATTGCCGTGGTAACTTTGGCGCCTGCCGATAAACAGTTCTCGATACCCTTCGCCGATTTCCAGAAAATACTGGCGCGCGAGTTTTAACGCGGCCTCGATGCCTTCGGATCCGCCCGAAACAAAGTACACACGCTCGAATGCCTTGCCCGACGCGTTGACGAGATATTCCGCCAGCGCCTCCGCCGGTTCGCTGCTGAAGAAAGCCGTGTGAGCGTAGGCAAGCTTGTCGGCCTGCGCCTTGATGGCATTGATGACCGCGCGATGACCGTGGCCCAGGCAACAGACCGCGGCGCCGCCGGAGGCATCAAGGTAGCGGCGCCCATCGCGATCCATCAAGTACACGCCCTCTCCGCCGACGGCGATCGGCGGCTCCACGCGGGCATCCCGGTGAAATACGTTATTCACGGCGTAAAAAAAGCCGCAGCGCAAACGCTACGGCCGAGCAAGAACCCTGGTCTTGAATCAGGCGCGCAACAGCTCCAGGACATGCTGGATTTCCCTTCTGACATTGCCGTTTTGCGCGATCACGGGGCCGCGAACTTCCGCCGCCGCAGGCGCGGCACGTGTCTTGGAAGGTCGCGCGCCCTCCGTGGATAATTCATCCAACTGATTTCGTGCGCCGCTGATGGTGAAACCCTGATCGTAAAGCAAATCGCGGATACGGCGTATCAGCAGCACTTCGTGGTGTTGGTAGTAGCGGCGATTACCACGCCGTTTGACGGGTTTTAGCTGGGTGAACTCCTGTTCCCAGTAGCGCAGCACATGCGGCTTAACGCCGCACAACTCGCTGACTTCCCCGATGGTGAAATACCGCTTCGCCGGGATCGGCGGCAGTTGGGTTTTATGACTGGGACTTTCCATGGTACCGCTGCTCCACCATGGACTTGAGCTTTTGCGATGCGTGGAATGTCACCACGCGGCGGGCGGTGATGGGGATCTCTTCCCCGGTTTTGGGGTTACGTCCCGGACGCTGCGGCTTCAAACGCAGCTGGAAATTGCCGAACCCGGACAACTTCACGCCTTTGCCGGCCTCGAGCGCGTGCCGGACCTCCTCGAAGAACGTCTCCACCATGTCCTTGGCTTCACGTTTGTTGAAGCCCACTTTTTCGAACAAAAGGTCGGCAAGTTCAGCTTTCGTTAAAGTCATGTTTCCCCTTTCAGCGAAGCTTGGCATTGAACTGATTTTTAAGGATTTTTATGATTTCCGAGACAGCGGAATCGACTTCCGCATCGGTCAGTGTTTTATCAGTATCCTGTACTAACATCCTGAATGCAAGACTTTTTTTGCCATTTTCTATACCCGCGCCACGGTAAATATCAAATACCACAAACTCCACAATGATGGTAGGTTTTTGCGCATTTACGGCATCAAAAATCGTTTGGTAGGGTATTTTTTCATCAAAAATAACAGCCAAATCCCGCCAAACCGGCGGAAATTTCGAAATGCCCTGAAATGCCGGTAGCGTGCGGCCAGCTAGCGCCTCCATGTCCACCTCAAACAGTACCGGCGCAACGGGCAAACCATATTTCTGCTGCCATCGCGGATGCAGTTCGCCGATCCAGCCTGCCGGCTTTCCATCCAACATCAACCGCGCGCTCTTGCCGGGATGCAGCGCTGGGTGCGGCGCCGCTTCAAACATTAGAACCTGCGGATGGAACAAGGCCTCGACATCCGCCTTCACATCGTAAAAATCCACCTGCCGCGCCGGTCGCATGCCCCACTGCTCTTCGACCGCGTGGCCACACGCCGCGCCACCGATGCGCCACGGCTGCGCATAGCCCTCTTCTTGACCCGGCATAAAACACCGACCCACCTCGAACACGCGCACGCGCGACTGCTTGTGATTCAAGTTATGCACCACCGTGCTCACCAAACCGCCGATCAGGCTCGATCTCATCACCGACATCTGGCTCGCGATAGGATTGGCCAGTTCTATCGTTGCATGGTTATCGCAGAAGTCGTGCTCCCACGCGCGGTCAACAAAGCTGTAGGTGACGATTTCCTGATAGTCACGCACCGCCAGCAAGCGTCGCATCGCCGAAGCGCTGCGCATTTTTTCCGGCACCGGCAACGGTGCGGATACCACGACCGGTCGCGCGGCCGGAATACGATGGTAGCCGTGTACACGCGCTATTTCTTCAATCAGATCCTCTTCTAGCGCGACATCAAAGCGGTAGCTCGGCGGCGTGACGCGCAAGCCATCGGCCGTATCCTCGTGCGTAAAACCCAGGCGATTGAAAATGTCTGCCGCTTCGGCGCGATTCACCGCCACGCCGAGCACGCGTTCAACGCGCGACAGGCGCAACGAGACGGGATTGCGCTTGGGCAACGCCGCCACCGCTTCGGCTATCGGCCCCGCGCTGCCGCCACAAATATCCAATACCAGGCGCGTGGCGCGCTCCATGGCCTCGCGCGCCGCGTCAAAATCGACGCCCCGCTCGAAACGGAATGAAGAGTCAGAGCCAAATCCCAGCAGGCGCGACTTACCCGCTATCGTGGTGGGATCAAAAAACGCGCTCTCCAATACGATATCGCGGGTGGCGTCAGTGACCGCGCTGTCCGCGCCGCCCATGATGCCGGCCAGCGCCAGCGCCTTGCGATCATCCGCAATCAACAGAAAGGATTCAGACAATTCCCGTGTTTCACCATTAAGCAACGTCAACTTTTCCCGCGGCATGGCAAAGCGCACGCGGATACCGCCGTCGATCTTTGCCGCATCAAACGCGTGCATCGGCTGCCCCAATTCCAGCATCACATAGTTCGTCACATCCACCACCGCACTGATGGATCGGATGCCGCTGCGCGCCAGGCGTTGCACCATCCAGTCCGGCGAGGGCGCTTTGACGTCAACCCCCTTGAGCAATCGTCCACAATAGCGTGGGCACGCCTGCGGCGCATCAAGCGTTATCACGGGTTTGTCTTCATGCACGGCAGGAACCGCGGACACATCCACGCTCGTCATGGCCCCATCGCTCAAGGCGGCTACTTCCCGAGCCAATCCGCGCAGGCTCAAACAGTCGCCACGATTCGGGGTCGGTTTACTATCGAACACTTGATCGTCCAGTTGCAGCACGTCACGCACATTCGCGCCAACTCTGGCGCTGGCCGACAACGCCAGCAGGCCATCGCCAGCGTCGCTTAGCCCGAGCTCTTTGGCCGAGCACAACATACCGCTCGATTCCACGCCGCGCACTTTAGCCGCCTTAATCTCGATACCCGGTAATGTCGCGCCGACCAATGCCGCCGGCACCCGCATGCCCGGTCGCACATTGGGTGCGCCGCACACGATCGTCAGCGGCGCCGCGTCGGCGTTACCCGATACCCTGACCTGACATACGTTGAGCTTGTCGGCGTTGGGGTGTTTCTCCATCGACAACACCTCACCCACCACCACGCGCTCAAAAGGCGGCGCAACGGGCGCGACGCCTTCGATTTCAATGCCGCCGAAGGTGAGCAGATCCGCGAGCTCGCATGTCGACAGCGACGGATTGACGAAAGTGCGCAGCCAGGACTCTGAAAATTTCATGTTGTATTACCGGAACTGGCGCAAAAATCGCAGATCATTTTCAAAGAACAAGCGCAGATCGTTCACGCCGTAACGCAGCATAGTCAAACGATCCAGCCCCATGCCAAACGCGAAACCCTGAAACTGCTCGCTGTCGATATGCACGTTTTTGAGCACGCTTGGATGCACCATGCCGCAGCCGCCGATTTCGAGCCAACCGTCGCCAAAGCTCATATCGATTTCAGCCGAGGGTTCGGTAAACGGAAAAAACGAGGGCCGGAAGCGCACCTGCAAATCACTGCGCTCGAAAAACAGCTGGAAAAATTCGGTGACCACGCCCTTCAGATTCGCGAACGAAATGCGTTCATCGATCCACAGCCCTTCAACCTGGTGAAACATCGGCGAATGCGTGGCATCGGAATCCACGCGATACACACGGCCCGGCGCGATGATGCGTATCGGCGGCTGGTGCGACTCCATGTAACGCACTTGTATCGGCGAGGTATGCGTGCGCAGCAGATGCTTGCCGCCCGCATTTTCACTCTGAAGATAAAACGTGTCGTGCATGGATCGCGCCGGATGATTTTCCGGTTGATTCAAGGCGGTGAAATTGTAGAAATCCGTTTCGATTTCCGGGCCATCGGCCACTTCGAATCCCAGCGAATGAAAAATCTGCTCCACCCGCTCCAGCGTGCGTGACACCGGATGCAGGCCGCCGAACCCGTTTCCACGGCCCGGCAGCGTCACATCCAGCGATTCTTCCTTGAGTTTGGCTTCGAGCTTGACGTTCTGAAGGTGTTCGCGCCGCGCGCCGAGCGCCTGCTCCAGCACGTCCTTGGCCGCATTGATGCGCGCACCCATTGCGGGCCGGTCGGCCGCCGGCAGCTTGCCCAGCCCCTTGAGTTGCTCCGTCAACACGCCGGTTTTACCCAGGTAACGCGCCTTGGTCTGCTCCAGTTCGTCGGCATCGTTTATGCCGGCAAACACCGCGAGCGCGTCTTTTACAATGGCGTCAAGGTCTTGCATATCAATTCGGATCAATTGCCGGTATGTTTAATCGGGTTACACAAATCGTATCGCAAAAAAAAGAGGCTAGTGAGCCTCTTTTTTCCGGGACTTGCGTTTAGCGCAAATCCCTTGTTGCCACGCTTAGGCGCCGAGATTCGCTTTAGCGGTCTCAACGAACTTGGCAAATGCCGGTTTGTCGAGCACCGCGATATCGGCCAGTACTTTGCGGTCCACTTCAACCGCGGCCTTTTTAAGACCATACATGAATTGGCTGTAGCTCATGTCGTGCTCGCGCACAGCGGCGTTGATACGCGTGATCCACAGCGAACGAAACACGCGTTTCTTGTTACGGCGATCACGATAGGCGTACTGCCCGGCGCGCATCACCGCTTCATTGGCAACCCGGAAGACGTTATTACGGCGACCGCGGAAGCCCTTCGCTTGTTCGAGAACTTTTTTGTGTGCCGCGCGGGCGATCACACCACGTTTGACTCTTGGCATGGCTGATCTCCTTTAGTAGGGCAACATGGCGCGAACCGCGCGCACGTCGGATGCGTGAACCGCAGTACCACCGCGCAACTGACGCTTGCGCTTGGTACTTTTCTTGGTGAGTATGTGACGCATAAAGGCTGACCCGCGTTTGATTCCGCCACTGGCTTGCTTACGGAAACGCTTGGCCGCGCCACTCTTGGTCTTGAGTTTCGGCATGACTACCTCGTTTTAACATAGCGCCGGGTGTTCTGCGAAAAGAGATCGTAGAAACTTTTAATACCCGGACAACTACTTCTTGTTTACTGCTTATTGTCCTGCTGAACTGCGCGTGCTACTTCTTTTCGATGCCTGCGGGCGCCGCAACGGACTCTGTTGCAACTGCCGCAACCCCCACTGACGCCGGGGATACTGAAGGTGCCGATTGTACTGATGGTGCCGGTGGCACTTTCGCTACAGCCGGTTTGGCCGCCGGGGCAGCACCGCCAGCGGCGGGTGCTGCCTTGGGCGCGCTTTTCACCGGCGCTTTACCGCCTTTTTTGGGGGACATCACCATCACCAACTGACGTCCTTCCATTTTCGGATATTGCTCAACCGTCGCGTGGGGTTCCAACTCGGCACGAATACGTTCGAGCAGCCGTACACCAAATTCCTGATGCGCCATTTCACGGCCACGATAACGCAACGTGATCTTGGCCTTGTCGCCTTCTTCGAGGAACCGCAACAGGTTCCTGATCTTGATCTTGTAATCGCCCTCATCGGTGCCGGGGCGAAACTTCACTTCCTTCACCACAATCTGTTTCTGCTTGAGCTTGGCCTCATGCTGGCGCTTGCTCTCACGGTATTTGAACTTGCCAAAATCCATGATGCGGCAGACGGGTGGAACTGCTGTCGGCGCGATTTCCACCAGATCCAGTTCAGCCTCTTCGGCCAGCTTATTCGCCGCCG
>CAMDDY010000259.1 GCA_945893125.1 Bordetella parapertussis | reverse complement strand
TCACGCGTCTTGCCGGTCTGGTAAAAAGCACGCTGGATATCCGCCAGATCGCGCGGGTGACCATGACCGAACTGGCGAAAAAGGCCAATGAAACGGTCACACTCAATATCGTGAGTGACGGTCACCGTGTGTGCATCGAAGTGATCCATACGCCGTCGCCGCTGATGAGCGTCACCAAGCCGGGCGAGCGCGTGCGAATGAGTGATGGCGCCACCGCGAAAACGCTGATGGCGTACCTGCCCAAAAAAGAGATGCAGGAAGCGCTGACCTATGCCGCAAGGGTAACCGGGCGTAAACGCACGGAACTGGCGGCGGAGTTGACGCGCATCCGGGAGCAAGGCTACGCCGTAACGCACGGCGAACGCGTGCTGGGGCTGACGGCGATTTCGGCGCCCATCGTGGATCGGGACGGCGGTGTGCGCCACAGCATCACGGTGACCGGGCCGACGGTGCGTCTTGAGCCGCGTGAGCGCGAAGTGGTCAAACTCGTGATGCGCGCGGCAGTGAATATTTCGCGCCGGCTGGGCGCGGAGGTGAGCGACGACGTGAAATAAACGCGGCGTTTATGAGGGTGCTTTAGGCGTACGAGCGGCTGCACCGACAATTTCGATGCCAGACCATTTTTCGTAATGCTTCACCAGCGTGGAAACATCATTGCTGTCGCCGTCCTGTGAGATCGCAAAGCCGATGACCTGCTTGATCACCGGCGCCAGCCACAGCGGCACGCCGAGGCGTTGCGCCTCGTCGAGACAAAGCGAAATATCCTTGAAGCTGATCATCATCTTCGCGCCGTAATCAAAGGTGCGCGGCAGAATGTTGTTGGGAAACTTGTGCGTGGTGGCCGAGTTACGGCCGGTGCCGGTGTTGATGACATTCACCATGGCATCGGGGTCTAGGCCGGCCTTGACGCCGATGGCAAAGGCTTCGCACGACGCCACGAACGCGGCAAACGACAGCATATTGTTCAGCAGCTTCATGATCTGCGCCTGGCCCGGCTCCGCGCCGACATAAAACACATGTGACGCCACGCTATCGAGCAGTGGTTTGATACGGTCGTAGCCGGATTTGTCGCCTGATACGGTTATGGACAAGGTGCCGTCGCGCGCGGCCAACGCGCCGCCGGTAATCGGGCAATCCATCAGCGTGATACCCGCCGCGCCCAGCGCTTGCGCTACTTCGCGGATCACGTCAGGCCCCGCCGTGGAGAAGTTGACGCAGGTTTTTACCTTGCCGCCGTGCAGCAGGCTGTTGTCTCCGATGGTGGCATCACGGAGGGTATCCAGCGTGGGCAGGCAGATGCACACCACGTCGGCGCGCGCCGCGATATCGCTGGGGGAGGCGGCGGCTTTGGCGCCTTTATCAATCAGGGACTGAACAGCGGCGGCATTGATATCGTAGACGAGTAACGCATGCCCCTGTTTCAGGAAGTTCGCCGCGATGGGGCCGCCCATGGAGCCGATACCGATGAAACCCAGGGTCATGGTCATTGTTGTGATTCAAACGTTATTTTATAAGTATATGATTTTAAATGGTTATTTTTGTAACGATCAATCAACCCGCGCCCCCGATGCCTTGACGACTTTCTGCCATTTGGCGAGATCGGATTTTATGAGCTGCGCGAATTCTTCCGGCGTGCAGGTCGCCGCCTCATAACCGAGGTTGGCAAAGCGGTCTCGTACATCCGGCAGGCGAATGATGCGCACCAGTTCCTGATGCAGTTTGGTGATGATGGGGCGCGGAGTACCTGACGCGGCAAGCACGCCGTACCAGGCGGAAGCCTCAACCGCGGGGAATCCGGCTTCGCCAAACGTCGGCACGTCTTCGAGGCCATGTGCGCGTTTGGCGCTGGCTGTCGCGAGACCATTTAGTTTTCCCGCCTTGATATGCGGCAACACGGTCCCGGGCGCGCTGAACATCAGTTGCACATTGCCCGCCAGTGTGTCGGTGATCGCCGCGCCGTTGCCTTTGTACGGGATATGCACGATTTGGGTGTTGGTCACGGTCTTGAACAACTCGGCGACCATATGACCGACGGTTCCGTTTCCGGCAGATGCATAGTTGAGCTTGGTGGGCTGGGATCTCGCGAGCGCTACCAGGTCTTTGACGTTAGTCGCGGCGACGGAGGGATGCGCCACCAGTACATTCGGTGCCGTTGCGGCCAGGGTGATCGGTGAAAAATCCTTAACGGGATCGTACGGCAGATTCTTGAACAAAAACGGGTTGATGGCCAGATTGCCGACGTACCCCATCAGCAATGTGTAACCATCGGGATTCGACTTGGCAACCATGTCGGTGCCGGTATTGCCGCTGCCGCCCGCGCGGTTGTCCACGATCACGGTGTGGCCCAAGGCATCACTGAGTTTTTGCGCTATCGAGCGCCCCAATAAATCCGTGCCGCCGCTGGGCGCAAAGGGCACAATCAGGCGTATTGGTTTGGTGGGATAGCTTTGCGCTGCCGCAGTACTGGCCCAAAGTGTGGTGACGGCTACTGCCGCAAGCACATTCAACAGTCTGTTTCGCATTATTTCTCCTGCACCTTACGTTCGTCGTGCCTCGGATCAATCCACTTGCATGCCCGACGCTTTGACCACCTTGTTCCACTTGGCCAGATCTTCCTTGATTAAGGCCGCCAATTCGGCGGGCGTGCTGGATTTCGCCTCGTACCCCTGGCGTATCAGCATTTCCTTGATGTCGGGCAGTTGCATGCTTCGCACGACTTCTGCGTTGATTTTTTGGATCACGGCTACCGGCGTGCCGGCGGACGTGAGCACCGCATACCAATTGGAAGCTTCGATGGCGGGGTAGCCCGACTCGGCGAGTGTGGGTACCTCTTTCATCTCCGGCATGCGGGTGCGCGCCGCCACACCCAGGGCTTTGAGTTTGCCGGCGCGTATATGTTGCAGCATGCCGCTCGGGCCGCTGAACATGAGCTGCACCTGCCCGCCGAGTAAATCCCGCATCGCTGCGCCGCTGCCTTTATAGGGAACGTGTGTGATCGCCGTGCCGGTCACGAGTTTGAACAATTCGCCGGTCATATTGCCTATCGTTCCAGTGCCGGGCGACGCGTAATTGAGTGCCGCCGGTTTGGCTTTGGCCAGCGCAACCAGTTCCTTGATGGATGTCGCCGCGACTGACGGATGCGCCACCACGATTTCCGGCGCGACTGCGGCCAGTGATACAGCTGCAAATTCCGTCACCGGATGGTAAGGCGGTTTGCGAAAAAAGTTGGGCGAAATGGCATGTGTGCTGCTCGTCGCAAGCAGCAGCGTATACCCATTCGGCGCCGACTGCGCGACGAGTACAGACCCTACCGCGCCGGTGCCGCCGGGACGGTTGTCGACGATGACGGGTTGACTCCAGGTTTCGTTGAATTTTTGCGCCAAGGTGCGCGCCAACAAGTCGGTGCCGCCGCCAGCCACGAAGGGCACCACGATGCGTATCGGCCGAACGGGGTAATCTTGCGCGGCTGCGATGCCGCCTATCGCGAGGCCGGACAAAATAATCAGCGGTGACCGCAACGCACTTTGCATGACGCGCTCCTATTTCCCCGAGAACCGGGCCGCTCGTTTTTCAAGAAAGGCGGAAATGCCTTCCTGTTTGTCCTCGGTGCCGTAGATCGTGGTGACCAGAAAGGTCTCGAATTCTATGCCGGACGCCTGATCCATTTGCATGCCGCGATGCACCGCGCGTTTCACCAGCGCGAGGCTTAATGGTGCGCGCTGCGCGTAGACATTAACCATTGCCTTGGCGGCATCCAATGCACCGCCCTTGGGAGTGAGGCGGTTAATCAGGCCCATGCGATACGCTTCTTTGGCATCAATAGGGTCCGCCGAGAACAGAATATCCAGCGCGTGCGCGGTTCCAACGATACGCGGCAATCGCTGTGTGCCGCCGGCGCCCGCGACGGTGCCGATACGCGCGCTGGTGATCGCGAAGGTGGCGCCTTCCGCCGCCACGCGCAAATCGCAGGCCAGCGCGAGTTCGAGTCCGCCGGTGATGCAAAAGCCTTCGATGCCCGCAATCACGGGTTTCGCAAGTTCCTCAATCGACGCATTGAGCTGGTGCCAGTGCTTGAAGTATGCCGTACCCTGCGCCGCGGTTTTGACCTGCAACGCTTCATTGAGATCGGCGCCCGCTGCAAAAAAGACCGGTCCGCCGGTGATGATGATGCCGCGCACGGCAGCCTCGGCCTCGGCGACTTTCATCGCGGCCTGCAACTCATGCATCATGCGCACGCTGATGGCGTTGCGCTTGTCGGGGCGGTTGAGGGTGATGACGTAGGCAGGGCCGTCCTGCGCGACGGTTATGGTGTCGTAACTCATGATTTTCTGTTCACTATCCTGTTCATCAGACAATATGGTTATCCGTGCAATCGAATTATGTTCCACAATAAACCAATTCGCGGCGCAAGGGCGCTGGTTTCATTAAATGGAACCGGTGCCAATATTTGACAAGTTGGCGAGCGCTTGGGTAATGTCGGGCGAGACCCAATTTAATGGTTAATTCACGGGAGTACGAACTTGCAATATCAGGATATTCTTTTCGCTGCCGCCGATGGCATTGCAACCATCACCATCAATCGTCCGCAGAAGCGCAACGCCGTGCGCCCGCAGACGTATGAGGAACTGACCCACGCCATGGGCCGCGCGGCGGACGATCCGGAGATCGGTGTGGTTGTGCTGACCGGCGCGGGCGACAAGGCGTTTTGCTCGGGCGGTGATGTCAGCGATCAATCGAGCCGCACGCCCGACGTGGGCCGCACGCATATGCGGCGGCTATTTACCTTGTCGTCGGTGATGCGCATGATGGATAAACCGATACTGGCGAAGATTCGCGGGTTTTGCGTGGGTGGCGGCAATGAAATACATCTGTTTTGCGACATGTCATTTGCGGCGGACCACTCAATTTTTGGGCAAACCGGGCCGCGCGTCGGCAGCATCCCGATCTGGGGCGCCTGTCAGTTGCTGGCGCGCTACGTGGGCGAGCGCAAAGCGCGTGAGATGGTTTTTGGCTGCCGCCAATACACCGCGCAACAGGCGGCCGACATGGGGCTGATCAATTTTGTGTGCAAGGACTCGGAACTCGATGCCCTGGTCGATGAGTGGTGTCAGGAGATACTCAACAAAAGCCCGCAGGCCATTCGTATCGCCAAGCTGGCGCTTAACGCGGGTTCGGATCAGGATTTTTATCCGTCGTATTTTCCCAACAGCGCGTTGCTGGCATCGATTTACGGCAACGAAGAAAACATGGAAGGCACACGCGCCTTTCTGGAAAAGCGCAAACCGAATTTTCGTCCGTATCGGCGTAAAGGCATGTAACGGCGTTAAGATGCCGCTCCACGCAAGAGCACGGCGAGCGACTCCATATCGTTCAGCGTATCCAGCCGGTCAACGCATGCAATTACTTTCTCCACCGATTCAGGCGACAGAACCACTTTGGCCAATCCCCGGAACTTGCGTTCGATGTCCGCACGCGTGAGCGGATAACGTGAACTGCCGCGGCGCTGATCGACGTTTTCGGTCAGGACTTCTCCGTTATTGAGTTCCGCTTCAACACGCACGGCGTGGCGCGTGCCCGCGCCGCCGGCATCAAATGATGGATCGTGGGCGATGTGTATGCGCTCGATCAGTTTCATCACGCGCGGGTCGCCGAGACGGGATTCTGCAAACTGTTCGATAAACACATCGCCATCCAGCAGTTTGACCGCCGAGGTGTAGAACGCATTCATCTGCGCGGCGACCACACCTGCCGGCACGTACTTCCAGCCGACATTGCTGACGGCTTTGCGCGACATGAACACGCGCAATGCTTTCAAGTCGGCAGCGGTAAGACCGCGCTGCATTAAGCGGTCGATGGCGTCAACCGTGGTATGCGTGCTGCCGCACGAGGCATAGGCCTTGAACCCCACCTCGAGTATTTCCCAGCGCTTGCCCAGATCCGCGCACGCCGCATGCAGATCGACGTTATCGCACAGCGTGCTGAAAAAGCCGCCGAACGGCTGTTCGAGCGCGGTGCGGCTGCCGGTAAAGCCGCGGTTGGCCAGCACTGCCGAAAGAACGCCGCTCTGCGCCGCACGTCCGGCGTGGAAGCGTTTGCTCATGGCGCCGGTGCGCGCACCGTGCAATGCGGCCGCTTGCGTTGCGGCAATGCCCAACGCGTCGGCCGACTTTTCAGCGCTGAGTCCCAAGAGATTAGCGCCGGCTGCGGCTGCCGCGAATGTGCCTACAGTTCCCGTGGTGTGATGGCCGCGCAATCCGTGGCCGAGTCCAACCGCGAGGCCGATGCGCAAGCCCACTTCGTAGCCTGCGACGATGGATGTCAGAAACGCACTGGGTGATTTTTCATAGGCTTCCGCCAGCGCAAACGCGGCGGGTATCGTCACTGCGCCCGGGTGCAGCGTGGCACGCAGATGCAGATCATCGAGTTCAAAACCGTGCGTCGCGGTGCCGTTGGCCATGGCAGCGGCGTCTACGCCGCAAAAAGCGTTGTGCCCCACGAGCGACGCGCGCCCACCGGGACTCAAATCCAATGCCGTCTCGGCGGCTATGCGTCCCCACGGCTGTTGCGAGCCGAACAGCGCGCAACCCAGCGCATCCAGCAGGCACAGCTTGGCATGCGCCCATGCCGCATCCGGAATATCCGAACGCTTCAACGTGGCTATCCATTGCGCGAGGTCGGCGGTAACGGCTATTTCCGAATTTACCGTTGGGGTTGCCATGGCGGATGTCATTACATGTATTCCCGTTTTAAAACGCTCAGAACGCTCAGAACGTGTAGCGCCGCAGCCCGCCATCGACGGGGATCACGGTGCCACTGATGTAACACGCGATCGGGGAGGCGAGGAATACCGCCAGGCAGGCGAGTTCTTCTGGCTCGCCAAAACGTCCCACGGGAATGTGGCGCGCGGCAAACTCCTTGCGCACGGGTTCGGGATTGTTGCGCAGGATTTGTTCGCTGAGGATGCGTCCCGGTGGAATGCTGTTGATGGTGATGCCGTATTTGCCGACTTCCTTGGACAAACCCTTGGCCCAGGCGTGCACGCCGGCCTTGGCGGAATAGGCCGCGTTCAGGCGTTCCTGCTCCTGCTTGCCGGTGATATTGATAATGCGCCCCCACTGCTGTTGGATCATGCTCGGCAACAATGCATGGGTGAGTTGACGCACGCGCGTGAAGTTCAGCGTCATTGCTTCCTCCCATTTGGCTTCGGGCGCGTCGATGGGCAACGGCCGGCTGCCGCCCGCGCAATTGATGAGTATGTCTACCTGTCCCAATCCAGCCAGCGCATCCCGCGCCAGCCGTTGAGGCGCGTCTGCCTCCATGATGTCGATAATCGCGATATGGGGATCGGGGCCGCCAGCGGCGACGATCTCGTTGGCCAGTTCCTGTAACAACGGGCCGCGCCTTGCGGTGATGCAAACTTTGACACCTTCGGCCGCGAGCGCTTTGGCAATCGCTCTGCCGATGCCCATGCTGGCGCCGGTGACCAACGCGGTTTTTCCCTTCAGATGCAGTTCCACGTGTTTTCCT
>CAMDDY010000258.1 GCA_945893125.1 Bordetella parapertussis | reverse complement strand
ACACGCGCCCCGCAGTGACCGTCATCGTATCACCCACCCGCACCGGGGTACCGCCGGGCGCATGGCGCGGATAGCCGTCGGCGTAGCCGCACGCCACCACGCCGACGCGCGTGTCGCGCCGGGCGGTGTAGACGCCGCCGTAACCCACGGTGTCGCCGACTTTCAGGTGTTGCACGGCGATGAGTTGCGAGGTGAGTGTCATCACGGGTTGCAAGCCGAGTTGCGCGGCGCTGACATCCGCGAACGGCGTGGCGCCGTAGAGCATGATGCCGGGGCGCACCCAGTCGCCATGGGTTTGCGGGTAGCGCACGATAGCGGCTGAATTGGCCAGCGTGCGCGGCAAACACGTGTCGCCTATGATTTTGTCGAACGCTGCCATCTGCCACGCCACGCCACGCGCATCGTCCGAGTTGGCGAAATGCGTCATCAGGGTGATCTCGCCCACCGCCGCGTTGGCGCGCAGCGCTGCCAGCGCATCGGTGAATC
This sequence comes from Bordetella parapertussis, assembly GCA_945893125.1. Taxonomy (GTDB): domain Bacteria; phylum Pseudomonadota; class Gammaproteobacteria; order Burkholderiales; family SG8-41; genus UBA5216. The sequence goes on along the minus strand of CAMDDY010000258.1, from coordinate 7,138 downwards.
CATGCGCGGTAAAACCCAGCCGGTTCATGCCGGTGTTGAGTTTGAGCAGCACATTCAATCGCGCGCCCGGCGGGGCCTGGCGCAGCATCGCGATCTGTTCGGCGCAATGCACCACGGTATCGATGCGATGTTCAACCAGCGCCGCCAGTTCGCGCGCGTCGAAAATGCCTTCGAGCAGCACGATGCGTTGCTGAAAGCCCGCCTCACGCAAGGCAATCGCGGCATCGAGTTCGAGCAGCGCGAAACCGTCCACGCCCGCCTCCGCCAGCGCGCGGCTCGCGCGCATCACGCCATGCCCGTAGGCGTTGGCCTTCACCACCGCCAGCACGCGCGCTTGCTTTGCGTGTAGCCGCACCACGCCGAGGTTATGGCGCAGCGCGGATAAATCGAGTGTCGCCGTCAGGGGTCTTGACAAAATTTACTTTAAAAACATAGTGTTACATAATTTCTTCACGCTCACTCCCGATATCGCTTTACTTGCTGTCCGCCAATTGCCGCATGCGCATCAGCGCGAAATCCACAAACGCCGACACCAGCCGCGAGCGGAATTTCTCCTGCGGTGTCAGCACCGACAGCTTGCGGATCAGGCGCGGCTTTAACGGCAGCGCCACCAGCGTGCCGAGGCGCAATTCTTTCGCCACCGTGGCGCGCGACATGATGGCGATGCCAAGGCCCGTCTCGACCACGCCCTTGATCGCTTCAGGGCTGCCCAATTCCATCACGATGTTAAGTTGGTCCGGCTCCACGCTGCAATCGCGAAAATAATTGTCGGCGAATTCCCGCGTGCCGGAGCCGCTTTCGCGGCTGATGATGGGCTCGGCGAGCACTTCTTCCGGCGTCGCGCCGGCGCTTTTCGCCAGCTTGTGGCCGGGCGCGCAAATCACCACCAGTTCGTCGTCGCAACACACTTCAGTCACCACGTTCGGCAGATGCGCCGGCGACTCCACCAGCCCCACGTCGATGGACATTTCCGCCACCCGGTTTTCGATCACTTCGGAGTTCGCCACGCTCATCTGCGTCTGCACCTGCGGATGCAGCGCCTTGAATTCGCCCAGGATGCGCGGCAGGATGAATTCCGCGATGGTCATGCTCGCGCCCAGCAGCAGCGGGCCGCTGACTTCGCCGGTGAGTTCGCCCACGCGAGTATCCATTTCGTCCGACAGCGCCAGAATTTTTTCCGCGTAGCCGAGTACCAGCACGCCCGCCGGGGTGAGGGAAATGCCGCCGCGCCTGCGCTCAAAGAGCCGCGTGTTGAAGTGCTCCTCCAGTTGTTTCACCTGAAAGGTCACCGCCGGCTGCGTCATGAACAACTGTTCGGCCGCCTTGGTAAACGAGAGCTGCTTCGCCACGCTGTGAAAAACCTGTAATCGCCGGTCGGCCATGTCGAAGCAGTTCGAAGCAGTTTGGAGGGGTGAGTGAGGCGTTGAGAGTCACCGCGCATTGCGTGACGGGCTACGCCCGGCGAACCATCTGCCAAACGCCGAACGCCCAACCGCGGCTGTATTCAACCACATTTCGCCATTGGCGAGTAGCGCGCGAGGCGGCATCGCGGGCGGCCGGCGCACAAAATATTGCGTACTGCATGAACCCAATGAACCAAATCACCGCCGCGCGCACCAAGACAAGCGTACCGCGATTCGGCGCGCGCCGGGACGGCACAGCAGTCTCGAAAACTATGGTATAACTCCGCGACCATTTTGCCGGCTCAGCACCGGTTAGTATAAATATACTTATAAAACAACAACATGCCTTTCGGCTTTTACATCATCATGGGGGCGCAGTTTTTCTCGTCGCTCGCCGACAACGCGCTACTCGTTGCCGCCATTGCTCTGCTGATGCAGCTACTTGCGCCGGAGTGGATGACGCCGATGTTGAAGTTTGTCTTCACCGTGTCGTATGTGTTGTTCGCGGCGGTGGTGGGCGCATTCGCCGACTCGATGCCCAAGGGCCGCGTGATGTTCATCACCAACACCATCAAAATCGTGGGGTGCATGATGATCTTCACGCACGAATGGTGGTCCATCCCCGGCACCGAAGATTACGTCACGATTCTGTTTGGTTACGCCGTGGTGGGCCTGGGTGCTGCTGCCTACTCGCCCGCCAAATACGGCATCCTCACCGAATATCTGCCGCATCACAAACTGGTGGTCGCCAACGGCTGGATTGAGGGCTTAACCGTCGGCTCCATCATCCTCGGCACGCTGCTGGGCGGCATGCTGGTGAGCGAAGCGGTGTCGGCCAAGCTGCTCGCGATCGACATACCGCGCTTCGACAGCGGCATTGATAGCGCAGGCGAAGCCGCCATCGTGGTCATTATTGTGCTGTACGTGATCGCGGCGATTTTCAATCTATTCATACCCAACACCGGCGTCGATCACAAAATGGTCAACCGCAACCCGGTGTATCTGATCCGTGAATTCGCGCATTGCGTGAAACTACTGTGGACCGACAAGCTCGGCCAGATTTCACTTGCTACCACTACGCTCTTCTGGGGCGCGGGCGCGACACTGCAATTTATCGTGTTGAAATGGGCTGAAGTCGCACTCGGCTATACCTTGTCGCAAGGCACTTATCTGCAGGGCGTGTGCGCGGCCGGCATCGCCATCGGCGCCATCCTCGCGGCCAGAATAGTGCCGCTCAATCGCGCGGTGAACGTCATCCCCATGGGCATAGCAATGGGGCTGTTGGTGATGCTGATGATCGTGCTAAATACGGTTTATCTTGCCGTGCCGCTCATCATTATTATCGGCGCACTGGCTGGATTTTTTGTAGTGCCGATGAACGCGCTGCTACAGCATCGAGGCCACATCCTGATGGGCGCCGGGCACTCCATCGCGGTGCAGAACTTCAACGAAAACATATCCATCCTGATGATGATCGGGCTTTATGCGCTGCTCATCAGCATGGACATGTCGATCTATATCGTGATCGCCATGTTCGGCAGCTTCTTGTCACTGTCAATGTGGCTGGTGAGAAAGCGCCATCTTTACAATCTGACGCAAGGGCCGCTGCCCGCGATTCCGACTGGCGCGTTGCACTGATTGCCGTGAGGCGTTAGGCGTGAGAGGCAAAGCGGCATCCCTCGGTCCGCGCCTCATGCCTCACGCTTTACCCAACCCTCACACCGCCACAAATTTCAGCCGCTGCACCTTCGTCATGTCCGTGCCTTCAATGCGAATCAGCTTGGTCGAGGCTTCGCGTTTGGGCGAATGCAGGTCGCCTTCGTTGTAGAGGTGCGCCACACCCGGTGTCAGTTCATAGGTGCGCACGTGTTTGACCTTGCCCGGCGTCTGCACCGAGGCTTTTTCCACCAGCGCCCAGTCGTTCATCGAGGTAACGCCGCGCGCCTGACCGTAGATCGCCCATGAATGGCCGTGGTCGTGCGGGCCGCTTTCCTTCGGGCCTTCGTAGTTGTGCGCGATGATGCAAAAGCCGAACTCCGGATCTTCGTACAGAATGTTGCGCTCTTTGTCGTTGCTGTCGACATACTTGGCGACGAATGGCTCATCCAGCAACACTTGCGACAGCAGCTTGCAAATTTTTTGACGGCCCGCCGGGCCGGGTTCTGCCTTAACAAAGTCGTGGCATTGCGCCGCGAACGTTTCCAGCGTGTGCCCTACTTGCTCCATGTTTCCCATGACTGCCTCCTTTGAATGGGTGTGATGACGGATTGTGCGCCCAAAACGCGCGGTTTGAAAAGGGGTCTTCCCGCCGGGGCGCTTGCCGTGCCAGAATGCCATGCACGTTCCATGCATCCCAAAACAAGCGCGGAGGAATCCACATGCATCGAAAGATCAAGGGGTTGGCGGCAGCGTCCTTGGCAGGCCTGATGGTTTTAGCCCTCGGCGCACAAGCGCAGACCAGCCCGCCCGGCGCGTATCCCCAACGTCCAATCCGCATGATCGCCGCGCAATCAGCGGGTTCCTCGCTCGACACCATATTGCGCATCTTCGCCGCGAAAATGTCCGATCTGCTCGGCCAGCAATTCGTCATCGATAATCGCGGCGGCGCGGGCGGCACCATCGGCGTGGAACTCGCCGCGCGCTCGCCCACCGACGGCTACACGCTGCTGGCGGGCGCATCAAGCTCGATGATCGTGTCGAGCTACACCTACAAAAAATTGCCCTTCGACACGCTGAAAGATTTCGCGCCGATTTCCCTGTTCGCCAACGTCGAGGCGGTGTTCGTGGTCAATCCCTCGCTGCCGGTGAAAAGTGTCAGCGAATTTTTAGCACTGGTGAAATCGCAGCCCGGCAAACTCAACATGGGTTCCGCGGGCATCGGCTCGTCGAGCCATCTCGCCGGACTGTTGTTCGTCGGCATCACCGGCATCAACACCATCCATGTGCCGTACAAAGGCGGCGGCCCCATGACCACTGCAGTCGTCGGCAACGAAGCGCAATGGGCGATTTCGCCCGCAGCGGCACTGGTCGGACAAATTCGCGCCGGACGGCTGCGCGCCATCGCCATCTCATCCAAACAACGCTCGCCGATTTTGCCGGAGCTGCCCACCATCGCCGAAGCGGGTGTGCCGGGTTACGACTACGCAAGCTGGAACGGCGTGCTCGCACCCGCCGGCGCGTCGCGCGCGCTCATCAGCCGCGTGCATGGCGTGATGCACAAGGTGGCGTCGATGGCCGAAGTCAAAGAACAATTCGCCACGCAAGGCCTAGCGCCCACCGCCAGCGCGTCGCCCGAGGAATTCGCAAAACTGATACGCGACGATTACGCCACCATCGGCAAAGTGGTCAAGGCTGCGGGCATCAAGCCGGAGTAAAGGATGCGCCGATTGCTGGCGGCATTGCTGTGTGTGGTGGCGTGTGTTTGTGCGTCTGCGGCGGACGACATGGTGACGATACCCGCAGGCCCGTTCATCATGGGCAGCAACGACGGCCCCGAAGACGAACGCCCGGCGCACACGGTCACGCTGCCCGAGTTTCAGATCGACCACCTGCCCGTCAGCAACACACAGTTCGCCGAATTTCTGAATGTGCGCGGCCACAGCACTGCCGGCGGCGCGCGGCTCTACGATTACGACGACAGTGATGCGCGCATCCATCAGGTCTCCGGCAAATACATCGCGGATCGCGGTTTTGAAAATCATCCGGTGGTGGAGCCTTCGTGGCTGGGCGCGCGCGAGTACTGCGCGTGGCGCGGCAAGCGTTTGCCCAGCGAAGCAGAATGGGAAAAAGCCGCGCGCGGCACGGACGCGCGCAAATACCCGTGGGGCAACAGCGCGCCGGACAAATCCCGCGCGCAGTTCGGTGCGCGTTTTAACGACACCGCGCCGCTGGAAAATTTCGCGGCGGGCGCCGGCCCCTACGGCGTGCTCGGCATGGCGGGCAACGCGTGGCATTGGGTATCCAGCGCGTATCGCCCGTATCCGTATCGCGCCGACGACGGGCGCGAGGATTTAAATCCCGGCCCGGTGCGCGCCACGCGCGGCGGCGGCCACGATTCGTCCGCCGAAGAAATCACCACCACGCAACGCGGCCGAAATCTCTCACGCAACCCGCGCGCCGGGCATCACAATATCGCTTTTCGATGCGCTAAATGAAAGTCAAAAACTTTCGACACAGATTTACGCAGATTAACGCAGATGAACCGCGGTGTAATCCGCGTAAATCTGCGTAAATTTGTGTCAAAGGCTTTTTTACCCATATGCAAACCAAAGCCATAGCCGAAGAACTGCTCGCCGCGTGGGACGCCGGACGCATCGTGCCTTCCATTGCCGCGCGCGAGCCCGCGTTCAACTGGGACGACGCCTACGCCATCAGCGCCGAGTTGATAAACCTGCGGCGCGCACGCGGTGAAAAAACCGTGGGACACAAAATTGGTTTTACCAATCGCAACATCTGGCCGCAGTACGGCGCCACCTCGCCGATATGGCATCCGGTCTACGACCGCACGGTGGTGTACGCGCGCGACGACAAGGCAAGCCTGTCGCTGACGAACAGTTCACAACCGCTGATCGAACCGGAAATCGCTTTCAAACTACGCGGGCCGGCGCCGGTGAACTGTAACGACCCTAGCGAAATTTTGCGTTGCATCGAGTGGTACGCGCCAAGTTTTGAAATTGTCTGCTGCCACTTCGCAGACTGGAAATGCACACCCGCCGAATTCGCGGCGGATTTTTCGCTGCACTGGCGGCTGGTGGTGGGCACGCCGGTTGCGGTGGATGCGAAAAAAATTTCTGCGCTCACCGAACAACTGCGTGATTGCCAGATTACCCTGAGTAAAAACGACGCCGTGATGGATCAAGGCCAAGGCAGCAACGCACTCGATCATCCCGCGCTGGCGCTGGCTTTTCTCGCGGACATTGTTGCGCGGCAGCCGGCGTTTGATCCGCTGGAAGCGGGAGAGATCATTACCACCGGCACACTCACCAGTGCGCTGCCGGTCAAGGCGGGTGAGACTTGGCAGTCGCGGTATGAGGGGTTGCCGGGTGTGCAAGGATTGACGCTGCTTTTTACGGAGTAAAGTCCGTAGGACGCTATCCCATTGCGCCGCATGTGTGCTTGCCGTGCCGCGTGCGTTGAACATCAACAACAAGTTCGCCGGGTGGGTGAAGCGCAGCACAACCCACCATCGGTGCGCACCACATGCTGTCGTGTCCCCAACATGGGTCGCGATGGGTTGCACCCATCCTACGGTGGCTTTCTGGGCGAAGCGGCCCTGTAGACCGGAAAAGCGCGGCGCCTTCCGGGAGCCGGTCGCGCCCCATCGCGACGCCACGCAAAGCGCCCCTGACCTGCGTCGCGCGCACACCTGCGGCGCAATAGGATTTCGCCCTACCTGGTCTACAGACTACTCAATCTTGATCCCCGCCAACTTGATCGTCTTCGCCCAGCGCGCGGTTTCCTCAATCATGTAACGGCGCAATTCATCCGGCGTACTCGGCGCCGGATCGCCGCCATTGGCGACAAAACGCAGGTTGATTTCCGGCGCGGCGAGGCCTTTGATGATTTCCGTGTTGAGTCGAGTGACGATGGCCGGCGGCGTTTTCGCGGGCGCGAAGATGCCGTACCACGTGCTGTATTCGTAACCCGGCACCACTTCACCGATAGCCTGCACATTGGGCAGCGCCGCCGAACGCTTGGCGCTGCCCACGCCCAGCGCGGTCAGGCGCCCGGCCTTG
>CAMDDY010000257.1 GCA_945893125.1 Bordetella parapertussis | reverse complement strand
AGCGAGATCGGCAAGTGCGCGGCGGAGTTCGGTCTCGACACCTATCCGAACCAGATCGAAATCATCACCTCCGAGCAGATGCTGGACGCCTATTCCTCGACGGGGCTGCCCACCGGCTACCAGCACTGGTCGTATGGCAAGGAGTTCATTGCCAACGAACAGGCTTATCGCAAGGGGCAGCAGGGCCTGGCGTACGAGATCGTCATCAACTCGGATCCGTGCATTGCCTATCTGATGGAAGAGAATTCGATGATGATGCAGGCGCTGGTGATCGCGCATGCGAGCTACGGGCACAATTCGTTTTTCAAGGGCAACTTTCTGTTTCGCCAATGGACGCAGGCGGATGCGATTCTGGATTACCTGGTGTTCGCGCGCCGTTACGTCATGGATTGCGAGGAGCGTTACGGTGTCACCGCGGTGGAAGACATGCTCGATTCCTGCCATGCCCTGAAGGACTATGGCGTGCATCGCTACACGCGCCCCGCGCCGCTCTCAACCAAGGCGGAAAAGGCGCGCGGCGAGGAGCGCCGCGAACGTGCGCGCGAGCAATACAATGATCTGTGGCGCACCTTGCCCGCCGTGCGCGAACCGGCGCAACGCGGGAAAAGATCGTCGTTTCCCGCCGAAAGCGAAGAAAACATCCTGTGGTTCGTGGAGAAGTACTCACCGCGACTGGAGCCGTGGCAGCGCGAGATTGTGCGCATCGTGCGCAAGATATCGCAATACTTCTATCCGCAGGGGCAGACCAAGGTGATGAACGAAGGCTGGGCGACGTTCTGGCATTACACGCTGATCAACCGGCTGTATGACAAGGGGCTGGTCAACGACGGCTTCATGATCGAGTTTCTGCAAAGCCACACCAACGTGGTGAGCCAGCGCGGTTTCGACCAGCCCGGCTACGGCGGCATCAATCCCTACGCGCTCGGATTCTCCATGATGCAGGACTTACGCCGCATCTGTGAAAAACCCGACACGGAAGACCGGCTCTGGTTCCCGGAGATCGCCGGCGCCGACTGGCTGAAAGTCATGGATTTTGCGATGCGAAATTTCAAGGATGAGTCGTTCATCTCGCAATACCTGTCGCCCAGGCTCATCCGCGCTTTTCATCTGTTCGCGGTGGCCGACCACCAGGAGAATCCGGTGCTGGAAATCGACAGCATCCACGACGAAGCCGGCTACCGGCGCGTGCGCAAGCTTCTGTCGGAGCAGTACAAACGCGACAATCTGGTGCCCGACATTCAGGTGGCGCGCTACGACAAGGAAGGCGACCGCTCGCTGGTGCTGACGCACCAGATGCAGCGTGGCCGACCGCTGGCCGCCAGAGAGGCAGACGAAGTCTTGAAGCACCTGGAGCGGCTATGGGGTTTTCAGGTGCGGCTGGAAACCGTCGGCGAAGACGGCCGTGTCGTGGAGTCTCTGGCCGACGCGGCGTGACACGCGGGCCCGCCGCGATGCACGCGGGCGTCACACCTCACGCCTCACACCGTAGCGGTTTCGTTTTCTTTCACCGCATACACGTTGGCGATGTCGGTGAGACCCTTGAATTCAATTGCGTTGCCGCAGCCGTCGCAGAGCGTCATCAGCATTTGCTCGCGCACCGTGCCGGGTTGCGTGTTGCTGGGCTTGTTGATCCATTGCGCGCCGAGCTGCTCCGCGCGCTTGGCGGTTTTCTGGAAATCATCGAGTGTCATCACCACGCCGAAATGGCGCAGCGGGGTGGACAACGCGCCGCCGATCTTGCGGCCTTTGTCGCCGATCACGTCTTCGGGCGCAAGATGCGCGACGATGTGATGGCCGAAGAAATTGTAGTCCACCCGGCCTTTCAACTTGCGGCCTTCGGGGCATTGCAGAATCTCGCCGTAAAATTTGCGGGCCTTATCGAGATCGTCTACTGCAAAGGAAAAGTGAAATAGCGTGGCGCTCATGGTGCGTCTCCTGGGTTGGAACTCAGTTGGGTTGATGCATGCTACGCCCGCGCTTGATGTCATGCAAACGGCGGTGGATAGCTGGTAATTTCTGCCCTAAACTCCGGCAACGGAGGCGATTATGCTGAAAGTCGGAATTTTGTTGGGCGATGATATTGGATTGGAGGTTGTGCCCGAAGCGGTGAAGGTGATGAAGGCGGCTGCGGCCAAAGTAGGGCTGCCATTGGACTGGCGGCCGCTGCCGATAGGCCGCAAATCGCACGAAGCCTGCGGCCTCACCATGCCGTCCAGTACCGTGGATGCAGTGGCCAAACTTGACGGCTGGCTGATGGGGCCTATCGGCCACAGCCTGTATCCGCGCAATGACCCCACCTGGGCGAAGCCGGACTTCCGCAAGCGTTTTGATTTATTCGCCAGCGTGAAGCCGGTGAAGTCGTACGCCAACATCGAATCGCTGCACAAGGGCGTGGACATCGTGTTCCTTCGCGAAGTCACCGAAGGCTTGCAGTCGAGCGGCGTGGTGGTGGCGGGCAACGGCGAGTTCCGGCCCAATGATGAAATTTCGATCGGCATGCGCGTGGTCACCCGCAAGGGCGCGAACCGCGTGGCGCGCGCCGCGTTTGAGATCGCACGCACGCGTGCGCGCAAAAAAGTCACCACCGTGCATAAAGCGCCCACCTACAAACTGGTGTGCGGCATGTTCGCCGAAGAGTGTCACAAGGTGGCGAAAGACTTTCCGGATTGCACCATCGAAGACGTGCTGGTCGACAGCTTCGCGCTGAAGCTCGCGTTAAAGCCGCAGCAGTTTGACGTGGTGGTGACCACCAATTTGTTCGGCGATATTTTGACGGATGAAGGTGCGGCGCTGGTCGGCGGCCTGGGGCTTGCGCCCGGCTTGTGCGTGGGCGAGCGTCAGGCGATGGCGCAGGCAACGCACGGTTCCGCGCCCGATATCGCGGGCCAGGGTATCGCCAATCCGTTTGCGATGATCATGTCGGGCAAGATGTTGCTCGAATGGTTGGGGCGCAAACATGGCGAAGATAAAGCAATCCATGCGGCGGCGTTGATCGATGCGGCGATGGATAAAGTGATCGCCGAGGCGCGGCAGGTGACGAGCGATCTGGGCGGCACGGCGAGCACCAGTCAAATGGGCGATGCGATCGCGGCGGCGCTATGATGGCCGGCAGAATTGTCACTGGAAAATCGACAGCGCAATCACATAAATTATTACCGCAGGCGATGTTTCAATGTTTGCGCCTGCTCGCGTGTGAATGGTAACTTGGACGGAAACCATTATCCTAGAAACGGCAGTTGGGCGGGGTGGAGCGTGCGGTTATGGTGGTGCAGGGCAAGGCGCAACGACGAGGAATACTCAATGTATTCCGAGGAGTTGCAACGCAGCCATGCGTCGCCAGAACCGTGCGATCCGCCCCGTAGCGCTCTCACCCATATGGTGAATATCGCCAGAATGAAAAAGTGTCCGCCACTCAAGAGATTGAACGTGTGGCAAGCGGTCAACTGCCGTTTCTAGGATTATAGTCGTGCGCGCTAAGGTAAGTAAGGTAGAGGAGCTAACCATGCAACGCTGGCACAACCCGAATGTAATTTCGTTTGACCGCTACGTCGCGGATTTTCACGCGGGCCGTGATACGCCGCGCAAATTTCTCGAAGTCTGCCTCGAGGTGATCGCCGCGCGCGACAAAACGGTGCAGGCGTTTGTCACGCTGAACACCGACGCCGCGCGTAAGGCCGCCGATGCGGCCACCCGGCGCTACAAGGCGGGCAAGCCGCTGTCGATGGTGGACGGCTGCCCGGTGGCGGTGAAGGACATCATTGCCACCGCCGATATGCCCACGCAGATGGGGAGCCCCGCGTTCAAGGGCTGGCAATCGGGACAGGACGCGGCGTGCGTGGCGGCGCTGCGCAAGGGCGGTGCGGTAATCCTCGGCAAAACGGTGACCACGGAATTCGCGATTGGATTTTCCGGCCCGACGACGAATCCATTTGATGTCACGCGCACGCCGGGGGGCTCTTCCAGCGGCACGGCAGCGTCGGTGGGCGCGGGCATGGCGCCGGTGGGCTTGGGCACGCAGACGCAGGCATCGACGCTGCGCCCCGCGTCGTTCTGCGGCGCGGTGGGCTTCAAGCCGAGCCTCGGCCAGTTGCATCTGGGCGGCGTGCATCCGCTGTCATCGACGGCGGATCATCTGGGCGTGATCGGCGCGACGCTCGGTGATGTGTGGCGCGTGGCGTCGCACATTTCGCTGGGTATCGCCAGCCCCGGCCGGCGGTTTTTGCAGGGCGCGGGCGCGGCGGTTCCGGCGTCAAGACAGCCGCGCAAATTGATTCGGCTCTACACGCGCGGCTGGAGCGAAATCGACCACGAAACCGAAGTGCAATTTGAATCGGTGGTGGCAGCGCTGGCCGCGCGCGGCGTGCAGATCGTGAGCCGCCACACCGACCCGCGCGTCGCGGCGCTTGAGGATGCGTTGATGGCGGACGTCGATGGTTCGCTCGATATTGTGGCTTATGAATTGCGCTGGCCGTTTGAAGATTACATCGCGCGTTACGGCAAGGTGATCGGCGAGCGCTTGCATGGTTTGGTGAAGCGCGCCAACGCCATTACGCCGCGCGATTACGAACGGTTGCTCGATCAACGCAACGCGATGCGCCGCTGGTGGTGTGAAACGTTGGGTGATGCCGATGGTTATCTCACGCTCGCGTCGTCCGGGCCGGCGATCAAGGGTTTCGAGTACACCGGTAATCGCACGTTTCTGGTGTACGGCTCATGGCTCGGTGTGCCGGCGTTCAGCCTGCCGCTGTTGCAGGTGCAGGGTTTGCCGCAGGGCGTGCAGGTGCTGGGTGCGCCGGAGCAGGATGGCGCGCTGGCGGGTGTGGCGAACTGGATGATGCGCGAACTGGTATAAGGAGGGGAATTACGTAAGTATTTGTTTATAAACAATATTTTAATATACCTACTTCAGCACCTTCTGCCATTTCTCCACCTCGGTTTTAATCCACGCGCCGAATTGTTCCGGCGTTAACGGCTCGCCGTCGGTTTCAAGGTCAGGCAGTTTCTTTTCCAGCTCGCGGCTTTTTAACAAGCGCACCACCAGTGCGTTCAAGCGTTGCACCACGTCGCGCGGCATGCCGGCGGGCGCGATGATGCCGTTGATGGTGACCGCGTTCACCGATGGAAATCCTGCTTCGGCAAAGGTAATTACATCGGGGTTAAAGCGCGATCGTTTCGCGGCGCTGATGGCGAGCGGGCGCAACTTGCCTCCATTGATGTGCGGGTTAGCCACACTTTGCGTGATGTACATCAGCGCGATTTGCGCGCCGAGCAGATCCGCCATCGCCTGCCCGCTGCCTTTATACGGCACATGAATGATGTCGAGCGCGGCGGCCTTGTGAAACTGCGCGCCCGCCATGTGCTGGCCGGAGCCGGTGCCCGCCGAGCCGTAGGTGAGTTTGCCGGGCCGCGCCTTCGCGTACGCTATGAAATCCTTGAGTGATTGCACCGGCATCGACGGATGCGTGAGCAACACCAGCGGCGCCGCGCGCACCATCGCCATCGGGGTGAAATCGCGCAAGGTGTCGTACGGCAATTTTTCCTGCACGGCAGGGTTGATGACGAACGCGGAATCGATCATGCCGAAGGTGTGGCCGTCGGGCGCGGCGCGCGCGATCAGGTGGGTGCCGATGGTGCTGTTGGCGCCGCCGCGATTGTCGATCACCACTTGCTGGCCGAATTCATCGGTGAGGTACGGCGCGAGGATGCGGCCGATGGTGTCGGAGCCGCCGCCGGGCACGTAGGGCACGATCAGGCGGATGGGGCGCGTGTGTTTGGTTTGTGCAAGCGCGGGGCTGGCGAGAGCCAGCGCCGACGCCCAAAGAATCAGGTTGATGTTCCGCATGGTTGCTCGCAAATGTGCAGGTTCGACGCGACACTACTGGCTCGCGGCGGGATTTGCAAGCGGGCCGGACGGCGCGTTGCAGACCGCGCCGTGTGGTGCGATGATTCGCGGCAAGACGGCGTTCACGCTACTGCATGAAACGAGCTCTTCGTCAAAACTGTTAGGGCAACCGCTGGATCCGTTCACGATTTTTACAGGTCATCCATGAATCTCATCATTCGCCTTGCCCTTGTGTTACTCCTGTTTCCGAGCGCGCCCGTGCTCGCGCAATCCTCCAGCGCGGCCTATCCCTCGCGACCGATACGCTTTGTCGTCGGCTTTGCCGCCGGCGGACCCACTGATGTGATCGCGCGCATCACCGGGCAGGACATGGGTGCTGCGCTGGGGCAGACCGTGGTGGTGGAAAATCGTGCCGGCGCCAATGCGCAAATCGCGACTGAACTGGTGGCGCGCGCCACCAACGACGGCCACACGCTGTTATTCTCGTCGCTGTCGCTGCTGGTGAATTCGATCCTGCTCGAAAGCCGAGCGCGCTACGATCCGTTCAAGGATTTCATGCCGATCAGCAATGCGGCGGTGCTGCCGATGGTGGTGGTGACCAGCCCTTCGACCAAACTCAATTCATTGAAAGAACTGCTGGCGGCGGCGAAAGCCAAACCCGGCGCAATCACGTATGGCGCGCCGGGCCATGGCGGCTCCGGCCATCTGGCGGGCGCGCTGCTTGAAAATTTGAGCGGCGCCAAAATGACCACCATACCGTTTCGCGGCAACGGGCCTGCGCTCACCGATGTGATGGCGGGGCAGGTGACGTTCATGTTTTATCCGATGGTCGGCATCGCGGATCACGTGGCGAGTAAACGCCTGCGCGCACTGGCCGTGGGCACCGCCAAGCGACACGCGGACTTTGCCGAGGTGCCGACGATGGCGGAATCGGGCTTTCCGGGGTTTGAAGAAACCGCGCCGTGGGTGGGCTTGCTCGCGCCCGCGGGCACGCCTGTGGCCATCGTTGATCGGCTGAGTGTGGAAATGCGCAAGTCGCTCGCCAGGCCTGAAACCATCACGCGGTTAAAAGCACTGGGCGCGATTACCGTGGGCGATACACCCGGCGAGTATCTGAAATTCTTGCGCAAGGATCACGAGCGCTGGGCGCGGGTGATCAAGGCTTCCGGCGTGAAGGCGGAGTAGGGCGGCCCCGCGACTCAGGACTTTGCGCCGCGCCGTTTGACCTCTTCGGCCAACTCGCGCCCGGTGAGGTAGTGTGGCACGCGAAACAGCAGGCGTTTTACGCGCTGCACGAATGCATTGGCGCCGCGCACTTCTTCGTTCCAGTATTTATCGGCGAGCGCGATGTTGCGCGGCAGGTCAAGATAAAACCCGTCGCGCGATCCTTGCCCGCCAAACGTGTAGAGCTTGCCGTCGATGATGCGCCATGAATTTGCATTGCCGCCCCACGGAATGCCATAGACGATGCCGTTGGCGCAGTAGCCGCCGTATTGCGGCAGATAGCGCCGCGGAGTCTTGTCGAATAATGCTTTGTGCTCCGCGGTTGCGAAGCGAAACGTGACGCCTTCATGCACGGACTTGATCGCGGGGTCGCCGTGCCGGTGCCGGTTCTCGGTGAAGTAGGCAACAACGTCGGCGCCGAACAACATGAGATGGCGGTCGTCTCCGTCGGCCACGGCGTTGACGGGCGACAGCGCGCCGCCCGGACTTTGCACCAACAGCGGCGCGCATCCCGACACCAGGGCGCCGAGCGCCGCCACGATTAACAGGTGTTTTAGATATCCAAAT
>CAMDDY010000256.1 GCA_945893125.1 Bordetella parapertussis | reverse complement strand
CGGTGTTGCCCTGAATAATCATTTTCGCGTTTTTGTTCTGCGTCAGGTAGCGCGCGTGCGCGGCAACCAGCGGTCGAAATTCTTCTTTCACCGCATTACTGTCGTAATCAAAGAAGATCGAACGTTTGGACAAAATGCTGTTCGGGTTCTTGAGATCGGCATCCAGCGGCGTGCCGGTTGTTGCAGACGGCGGTACGGCGGCAACAACGGGTGCGCGGTCTACCGGAACCGCAGTGGACGGTTTACTCAGCGTGCGGTCTTCAACCGCCGCACCCTTTTGTTCGACGGTGGGCGTGCTGCTACAGGCTGCCAGCAAGACAGCAATGCTCAATCCGGAAATAATTTTCAGCATGGTCGGACTCCTTTTTCAATTATGTTAGGCACTCTTACTGACTGACAATCGGCCCCCACGCAGGTTCCCGTATATCGCCTGCGTCTTCGGTAAATCGTTGCTTCACGCGACCGTCGCTGGAAACGGCGGCCAATATACCACGGCCCCTCACTACGCTGGCATAGAGGATCATGCGTCCGTTGGGCGAGAACACGGGCGATTCATCCACCCCGCCATCGCTCAAAACCTGAATTTGACGCGTCGATAAATCCTGCACCGCAACCGCAAAGCGCCCGCTGCAGCGATGAATCAATGTAAAGCTCTTGCCGTCGGGGCCGTGGCGCGCGGACACGTTGTAGGCGCCCTCGAATGTGAGGCGCTGCGGCTGGCCACCGGATACCGCAATGCGATAAATCTGCGGACTGCCGCCGCGATCCGAGGTAAAAATAATCGTGCTGCCGTCAGGCGAAAAATTCGGCTCGGTGTCGATGGATGTGCTGGACGCCAGACGCACCGGCTGCCCGGTACCGTCGGCGTTGATGATGTTGATTTGCGAACCCCCATCACGCGACAACACCACCGCCAGTCGGCGCCCGTCGGGTGACCACGCGGGCGCACTGTTGCTGCCGAAAAAGTTGGCCACGGCCTGGCGCTGCCCGGTGACGATCGACTGTACGTAGACCACCGGTTTTCTTTGCTCGAAAGACACGTACGCGAGCCGAGTGCCATCCGGCGACCATTTTGGCGAGATGATCGGTTCGCTTGACGACAGTATCGTCTGCGGTGAAAAACCATCGGCGTCCGATACATGCAGCTCGTAACGCTTGGCCGGAAGTCGCACCACATAAGCAATACGCGTGGCAAATGCACCGGGCTCGCCGGCGAGCTTCTCGTAGACCACGTCGGCGATTTTGTGCGCGGTCAGTCGCAACTGGCCGGCGGCAGCCAAGTATGAAAAACCGGCCACCTGCGTCTGGCGCACCGCATCCATCAGCCGAAAGCGGATTTCATAACGACCGTCGGTCGTGGCGCTGATCGCACCAATCGCCACCGCATCCGCGCCGCGCGCGCGCCAATACGCGTAGTCGATTTGATCCGGCTCGTGTTGCGGCTTCGCGCCTGCGTTATCGACTATTTTAAACAGGCCGCTGCGCGTCAGGTCTGCGGCAATCACCGGGGAAATCTGCTGCTTGAGTCCCGATTCATCACGAAACGGCGCGATGGCTACGCTAATTTGGTTGGCGTTGCCCGCAGTAGAGTAATTGCAAGGGTGGTCCGACGCCGACAAAGGCGGCGGCCGTTGCGTGGCGCCGCCGCCGATGACCTCAATACGAATTTGCGCAATGCCCTCTGTCGAGATCAAAACAAAACACAATAAAAACAATAAGTTACTTAGTTTATGCATGCTTCGGCTCGACTTTGACTTTATTTTTATTTCGAATGTGACCGCTCAAATTTTCTAAGGTTCCGCCTCGAACGTGAAACCTCACCGCACTAGCTTCGCGGACGAAACATCATCGGGAACCGCCTGAAACTTCTGTGAAACTCATCGCCGGAAGGCACAATGAACGGTTGCGCCTGTCGTATCGCGCGCTCAATCGCCGCATCGTATGCAGGATTGCCACTGCTCTTGCGCATGGTAACGCTTTCCAGCTCTCCGCCTGGTAGTAGCGATACGATGAATTCCGCTTCCGGATTTCCCTGCAGATCGCCCGGCAACGCAACTCGTGCCCAGACCTTCGAATGGATGCCGTTGATGTAGCGCTGGTTTTCACGCGCGGCGGCGGCGCGCGCGGCTTGTTCGACCGCTGCTTTTTCCGCGGCCAACTTGGCCTCGGCGGCTTTCTCCGCCTCCACTTGTTTGAGTTTCACTTCGCGTTCGTCAGAAGCTCTTTTCATTTCTGCCGCTTTTTCGCGGGTGGCCTTGTCATCGGCCTTAAGCGGGGCGATTTTCGGCGGCGCTTTTTTTTCTTTCTCCTTTGCCTTCACCGCGATGTCGGGTTTGACCACGGGCGTTGGCGCCGCCTTGGGCGCCGGCGGCGGTTCAACACGGGGCGCGGGCTTGGGTGGCGGATCAGGCTCCGGCGGCGGCGCGACTTCCACCTTGGGTTGCGGCGGTTGTGCCATCGGCGGCAGACTGCTCCACAGATCCGCCACCACGGGCACTTCCGGTTTTTTTTGCCACGACACACCGAAGATCAGCAGCGCGATAAACGCCAGATGCATCGTCAGCGCGAGCGCGCGCGCCTTGTTCCTGTCGTTGTGCATGCCGGGTACGGCGTTCAGGGCGATGCTCACGAGCCGCTCATCCGCCGCGCGGCTTGGCGAGCAAGCCGACTTTCTTCACCTGATTTTGTTGCAGCGTGTCCATCACTTCGAGCACCGCTTCGTAGCGCACGTCCTTGTCGGCGGCGATCACCACCGCCTGCTCCGGATTCGCTTTTTGTTTTTCACGAATTGCCTTCACCAGATCGGCGCGCGTGACTTTATGTTCGTTGGAGCCTAGCGAACGGTCACGCAGCCAGATCGATTTATCACTGCGGATCGATACTTCCATCGGCTGCACCGGCGGCGCGGACGTCTTGCCCACCTGCGGCAATTCAATCTGCCCCGGATTCACCAGCGGCGCGGTCACCATAAAAATCACCAGCAGCACCAGCATCACGTCGATGTACGGCACGACGTTGATCTGGTTCATCAGGCGGTGGCCGGTGCGTTTGTCTAGCATGATGTGTTAATTGGCCTGCCGCTGCATGATGTTGGAAAACTCTTCCATGAACGAATCGTAACGAATCGCGAGACGATTCACGTCCCCCGCAAAACGGTTATACGCCAGCACCGCCGGTATCGCCGCGAACAAACCCATCGCTGTGGCCACCAGCGCTTCGGCAATGCCGGGTGCGACCGCCGCGAGCGTTGCCTGCGCCACATTCGACAACCCGCGGAACGAATTCATGATGCCCCACACCGTGCCGAACAAGCCGATGTAGGGACTCACCGAACCCACCGAGGCCAGAAACGACAAGTGCGCTTCGAGTTCGTCCATCTCGCGCTGATAGGTGGCACGCATGGCGCGGCGCGTGCCGTCGGTGACCGCGCGCACGTCCATGCCCGGCTGCTTTCTGAGCTTCATGAATTCACGAAAGCCCGACTCGAAGATACGCTCCATGCTGCCGGCCTCGGTACGCGAATTCATCGCGCGCTGATGCAGATCATTCAGATCGGCGCCGCTCCAGAATTGTTTTTCAAATTCATTGGCGAGCGCGGTGGCGCGGCGCAGCGCAAAATACTTGAGAAAAATGTAGTACCACGAAAACAGCGATGCCAGCAGCAGGATCAGCATTACCGCCTGCACCAGCAAACTCGCGCCGGTGATCAGGCTCAAAATCGACATGTCGTGGGTTGCGCCGGGTGTCATGTTGTCCTTGTTATTTTTGCACTGATGGCCTCAGTGAGGGTCTTCGGCATTCTAACGGGCTTGTGTGTGATGAGACTCACGCACGCTACACGCACCTGCGCTTCAGACAGCACGTCCGCGCCACGCAAAACGCGTTGCACGAAAACCATCTGACTTGCGCCAGGCGCATCAAGTTCCACACTAATTTGCAATTCGTCATTGAAACGCGCGGGCTGCAAGTACTCCACGTTGATGGAACGCACTACAAAAACAACCTGGTGCCGTGCCGCGAGTTGCGGTTGCTCAAAGCCCAAGGCGCGCAGCCACTCGGTGCGCGCGCGCTCGAAGAAGCGCAAATAGTTGGCGTAATACACCACGCCCGCGCTGTCGGTGTCTTCGTAGTAGACCCGCACCGGCCACACGAACTGCGGCTCGCTTAGCGTCAATTCGTTCATTCGATTCATGAATCTGCGTTTTTCCGAGTGCGCCACAAAACAAAATAGTACCACCTCGCGTCACGTAGTACCACTCCGAGCCGTGTTGCGACATCGGCACTGTCATATTGTAAGTATATGTTTTTAAACAAATATTTGTCAACCTGGAATTACGCGATGGCGCCATGCAACTACCAACGTTGCGCGCGGCATATCGGGGTTAATGCCGCCGACGGTCAGCGGCTACGGCTTGGGATCGACCGCGTCCCAAAGATCAGGCGTCACCACGTTCTTGGGCTGCGCCAAGCCGAAATGGCGGTACGCGCTGGCGGTAGTCATGCGACCGCGCGGCGTGCGTTGCAGATAGCCTTGCTGAATCAGATACGGCTCCAGCACGTCTTCGATGGTGTCGCGCTCTTCGCCAATGGCGGCGGCAAGGTTATCCACACCCACCGGGCCGCCATCGAAACGTTCGATCACCGCGAGCAACAATTTTCGATCCATCACGTCAAGACCCAACGAATCGACATCCAGCATTTTCAGCGCCGCGTCGGCGACCTCGCGACTGATATTGCCGTCGGCTTTCACTTGCGCAAAATCGCGCACGCGCCGCAGCAGGCGGTTTGAAATACGCGGCGTACCGCGCGAGCGGCCGGCGATTTCGCGCGCGCCATCAGGAGCAGTCTCGACTTCGAGCAGCTTCGCGGAGCGCGCCACGATGCGCGTCAATTCCTCAACGCTGTAGAACTCCAGCCGCGCCACGATGCCGAAACGATCACGCAAGGGGTTCGTCAACATGCCCGCGCGCGTGGTGGCGCCCACCAGTGTAAACGGCGGCAAATCGAGCTTGACCGAGCGCGCCGCCGGGCCTTCACCGATCATGATGTCGATCTGGTAATCCTCCAGCGCGGGATAGAGAATTTCTTCCACCACCGGTGACAAGCGGTGTATCTCGTCGATGAACAACACATCGTTCGGTTCGAGATTGGTGAGGATCGCCGCGAGATCGCCCGCACGCTCCAGCACCGGCCCGGAGGTGTGCCGCAAGTTCACCCCCATTTCGCGCGCGATGATGTGCGCCAGCGTGGTTTTTCCAAGACCCGGCGGCCCGAACAGCAACACGTGATCCAGCGGCTCTTTGCGCCGGCGCGCGGCTTCGATAAAAATCGACAACTGGCCGCGGATTTTTTCCTGGCCGATGTATTCGTCGAGCTGCTTCGGGCGCAGGGCGCGCTCGAACACCTCCTCCTGCACGGAGGCGGGCGCGGCGGCGATCAGGCGGTCGGTTTCGACGGTCATTTGGATTTAGACAGCAATTTTAACGCCTGCCGAATGCCCTCATTCACGCTCGCGTCCACCGGCAACTGCTTGGCCGCCCACGACGCCTCCTTGTCGTTATAGCCCAGCGACAGCAGCGCGTTGACGATATCGGAGCCCGCGCTGACCGCACTCACGCCCGATGACGCCATCACCGTGACATTGAGTTTGTCTTTCAACTCCAACAACAATCGTTCAGCGGTTTTTTTGCCGATGCCGGGTACCTTGGTCAGCCTGCCGGTATCCTGCGCGCTCACCGCCGCATGCAAATCGCCGACGCTCAAACCCGACAACACCGACAGCGCGGTGCGCGCGCCCACGCCGGAGATTTTTAACAACTGGCGAAACACCGTGCGTTCCTGCTCAGTGGCAAAACCGTATAAGAGATGCGCATCCTCGCGCACCGTCAAATGCGTGAGCAGCGTGACATCGGCGCCGGTCGCGGGCAATTGATACAGCGTGCTCATCGGCACATCGATTTCGTAACCGACGCCCTGCACATCCACTATGATTTGCGGCGGCTGCTTGGCCAGCAGCTTGCCCGTGATTCTGCCGATCATGGTCTACCGTTCTCCTGCCGTTTCCAAAGCCGCACGAATAACTTCAGCCGACAATCTGAAATCCATCTGCAATAGTCGCTCAAAAACATCGGCTGCGGACGAAATAAGTTTTTGCCTTTTCGCCATCGCGATGATCGCCGCTGTACCAGCCACCTTCAATCCGCATTCCACCGCTGTTGTCCTTCCGGCCCTGTCGTCCATCAACAACAAGGCCGGTTGCCGCCCGTTTAGCGCGGGGCGTATGCACGATGCCTCGCCCTCACCTAAATACGGATACTGCGGCTGTTTCCAATCGCGACGCAACACCACCAGCGACTTGTCGGCAATGGCCTCGCGGATTAGTGGCTCGCCTATTTTATCTTTGCCGGTCAACACCTCTTGACGCACGGCGAGCGGCACATGCACCGTCCCGAATATCGCTTTCAGCCAAGCCAACCCGCCGATGCGCGACAGCACGATCAGCGGGCTGGCGTCGGCTAGGATGATGCCAGCCATGCTTCCAAAGTTTCCACGTCCTTTTTGACTTCTTTAGCGCTGCCTTGAATCACCGCGATACCAGAACGCGACAAGTGCTGCATGAATTCCGGCAACGGCGTGTCAGCCAGCTTCGCCGCACGCGCGAGCGAAAGGCTGCCGTCCTTGAATAGCGCAGCAGCCAGCGCCAGCCGAACGCCCGGCATTTCAAGCATGCCGCTGTCTTCCAGATGAACCAGCACAGCGGACGGATGATCGCCGTTCATCACCAACACCATCTCCTTCCGCGCTTTGCGGAGCGCCTCGGAAGGGTTGTTCTTCAGTTGACGGACGTTGACGGTATGCATGGTATTTCCGCGCGTAGTTACTGTACGTAGGAACATACAGCAGGAATAGATCGTAGGTCAAGCGACCCTGGTACGCGGCATCTCTTTATAGAAAAACGTAAGTATTTGTTTTTAAATAAAAAATTAAACAAGCCTCCCGCGTTTCATGCGATAACCCGCCGTCGCCAGCAGTCCCAAACCCTGTCCGCCATGCGCATGGCAAATCGCGCAGGCCAGTGCATCCGCCGCGTCGGGGCTGGGGTCGCCCGCGAGGCGCAACAACCGTTTAACCATCTCCTGCACCTGTTCTTTTTTGGCGTGGCCGTTGCCGACGACCGCCTGTTTGACTTGCAGCGCAGTGTATTCCGAAACCGGCAAATTGTGCATGACCGCCGCGCAGATCGCCGCACCGCGCGCCTGGCCCAGCAGCAGCGTGGATTGCGGATTGACATTGACGAATACTTTTTCCACTGCGACCTGCACCGGAGCATTGTCGCCGATGACTTCAGCAAGTCCGTCGAGTATGGTTTTCAGCCGCGCCGGCAATTCACCGGTCGCGGTTTTGATGCAGCCGCTGGTGACGTAGGTGAGTGTGCTGCCGGTTTTATCAAGAATGCCGAATCCGGTGGCACGCAGCCCCGGATCAATGCCCAAAATTCGTATGGCGTGAGGCGTGAGGCGTGAGGCGTCGCTGCTCATTGGGCCGCCGTCATGCGCGCGCGAACGTAGCCCGGAAGGAGGCCGCAGGACGTATTCCGGGAAGAGGCACCGTGCATCGAAAGCACGCAGGGACATGCACTTTCAATGCCCCGGAATACGGCCATAAAAACCATGGCC
>CAMDDY010000255.1 GCA_945893125.1 Bordetella parapertussis | reverse complement strand
ATTCCGCCACACTTCATCCAGATCGGGCGGCCCCTGATTACCGCCGCCGGGCCGCTTGCCCCATTGCGGATCGTTAAGCGACATCACCGCGTTCAGCACGCGTGCGGCGCCATTGCGTAACGACGAGCGCAACGAACGTAACGCGCGTTGCGGATAGCCAAGGGAATACACTAAACCTGCCATGGAAAAATTTCCGGATTGTTGGTGTTACTGATATTACTCAAGCGCGGCCTGATGCCCATCAATCATTCGCTCATTCAACCCCATCAGACCAACGCGATTCGATTGGCGTCACTGCGACTGGAATCAAACGCGGCTTCGGCCATTTGCCCCAGCGCATTCCTCAATAAATCAAGACCTTGCCCGCTTTGGGCGCTAATCCAAGCCCGCGTAATATTACCACAATCGTCGCTTTCAACCCGTGGCGAAAACGCCGTCAAATCGATCTTGTTATAGACCAGAACCTGCGGTATGGCATCGGCGCCGATCTCTTTAAGTACCACGTTCACGGCCTCGATCTGCGCATCGCGATCCGCGCTGCTGGCATCGACCACATGCAGCAGCAAATCGGCATGCACCGTCTCTTCCAGTGTGGCGCGGAACGCGGCCACCAGTGTGTGCGGCAAGCGGCGGATAAAACCGACCGTATCCGACAACACCACGCCGGCGGCGGAACCGGTGTGCAACTTGCGCGTGGTGGTATCCAGTGTCGCAAACAACTGATCGGCCGCGTAAACCCCTGCGCGCGTCAGCGTGTTGAACAAGGTGGATTTTCCCGCATTGGTATAACCCGCCAGCGACACCGACAACACATGCGCCCGGTTGCGCGAGCGGCGCTGCACCGCGCGCTGTGCTTCGACTTTAACCAGTTTGTCCTTCAGCACTTTGACTCTTTTGCCGAGCAGGCGCCGGTCGGTTTCCAACTGTGTTTCGCCAGGGCCGCGCATGCCGAAACCACCCTTCTGCCGCTCCAGGTGGGTCCAGCCGCGAACCAGCCGCGTGGCGAGGTGATCCAACTGTGCCAACTCCACCTGCAATTTGCCCTCGTGGCTGCGCGCGCGCTGCGCAAAAATGTCGAGGATCAGGCTGGTGCGATCAACTACCCGGCAGTTCAGGCGCTTTTCCAGGTTGCGCTCCTGCACCGGCGACAATTCGTGATTAAAAATGACCAGTTGCGACTGTGTGGCAGCCACCGCTTCAGCAATCTGATCGACCTTGCCCTTGCCGGCGTAATAAGCCGAATCGGGACGGTCGCGTTTGCCGCGCACAATTTCTTTCGCGGTTACACCCGCGCTGGACGCCAGCAACTGAATTTCCGCAAGGGTTTCGGCATAATCATCGTCGCCGAAATCAAGCGCCACCAGTACGGCGTCTATGCCACGGGCAACGCCAGCACTGGCAGAACCGCCGGCGCCATGGCCTGGGCGGTCAAACATTCGAGGGTAAAACGGGGAACCACATCAAGCGACTATTCGCCCTCTTCCGTGGAAATGGTAACCGCGCGTGCCGGCACCACGGTGGAAATGGCGTGCTTATAGACCATTTGGGTGACGGTATTCTTGAGCAAAACCACATACTGATCGAACGATTCCACCTGCCCCTGCAGTTTGATGCCATTGACCAGATAAATCGATACGGGAATATGTTCCTTGCGCAGCGTATTCAGGAACGGGTCTTGTAACAACTGGCCCTTGTTGCTCATGATGCCCTCGCTTTTTGTAATTTTATGCGGCTTTACTCTACTGCAAAAACCCATGTTGCGCCAGTAAGTTACGCGCGATGAGCGCAATTTTCAAACACTGGCGAATGCCTTCATCATCGTGCAAAAACCAGCTTGCGCGGCGCGCCCGCTGTTTCGCTATGCTATGACAAGGTATATGGCGATTCTATCCCTGCTAATCAAGACATCCAGGCAGTGCCCGTGAGATAGATTTCGACACAATCGGATGGAACCAAGGCATTTATAAAAATATATTATTAAATTCAAATACTTATGATCTATCGTTCATACCGCCGCCCGCCCAGTTCGCGTTGGGCCGCCGCTTGCGATCAAACGGGTTGGTGCTGGCGGACTTGAACTCCACCTTGAGCGGCGTGCCTTCCAGTTTGAAGATGTCGCGAAAGAAGTGTTCAAGAAAGCGCCGGTAGCTGTCGGGCACCTTTTCCAGCGCGTTGCCATGAATCACGATACGCGGCGGATTGGAGCCGCCTTGATGCGCGTAGCGCAGTTTGGGACGATTCATGCCCACGCGCGGCGGTTGCTGTCGCGCCACGGCCGCGATCAGCGCGCGGGAGAGGCGCGGTGTCGATAACTTCGCCATCGCCGCTTCAAAGGCGCGGTCCACGGATTTCATGACACCGCCGACACCCTGCCCTTTGAGCGCGGAGATGAAATGCAGCTTGGCGAAGCTCAAAAAATCGAGCTTGCGCAACAAATCCACCTTGATGCGCCCACGCTCGTATTCCGGCAGGCCATCCCACTTGTTGACCACCACCACCAGCGCGCGTCCGGCTTCGAGGATGAAGCCGGCGATGTGGGCATCCTGATCCGAAATCTCCTGCTGTGCATCCAGCACCAGCACCGCTACATTGGCATCCGATATGGATTGTAACGTCTTTATTACACTGAATTTTTCTACCGCCTCCGTCACGCGCCCCTTGCGCCGCACGCCGGCTGTGTCAATCAGCGTATAGCGCTTGCCCTCGCGCTCGAAATCGATGGAAACCGAATCGCGCGTGGTGCCGGGTTCGTCAAAAACCACTACGCGCTGTTCGCCCAGAATGGCATTGACCAGCGTGGATTTCCCCACATTCGGCCGGCCCACAATGGCGATGCGCGGCACCTTTTCGTCGTCGTCATTGTCCTTCGTGGCATGCGGATAATCCGCCAGCACGATGTCCATCAAATCAGAAACGTTTTCACCGTGCGCCGCGGAAATAGGCAGCGGGTCGCCCA
This sequence comes from Bordetella parapertussis, assembly GCA_945893125.1. Lineage (GTDB taxonomy): Bacteria > Pseudomonadota > Gammaproteobacteria > Burkholderiales > SG8-41 > UBA5216. The sequence continues at coordinate 4,726 of CAMDDY010000255.1, read as the reverse complement.
AGCCGAGTTCGTGAAACTCTGCGGTTGCCGCGCTGTGTGCGCGGCCTTCGGATTTGTTAACCACCAGCCACACACGCCGCCCGCGCTTGCGCAGTTCGCTTGCAATGGCGATATCCTGCGGCGCGACGCCGTTGCGGCCATCCACCACGAACAACACGCTGTCGGCCTCGTCCACCGCTTGCCGCGTTTGCAGCGCCATTTCACGGTACACGCCTTCGGCAGCCGTGGGCTCCAGACCGCCGGTGTCCACCACCAGGTAAGGCTTCAAGCCCACCTTGCCTTCGCCGTAGTGACGGTCGCGCGTGAGGCCGGGCACGTCCGCCACGATGGCATCGCGTGTGCGCGTCAAACGATTAAACAGCGTTGATTTCCCGACGTTGGGGCGGCCGACAATAACGATGGTGGGTTTCATGGTGCGGTCAACCGGGGCATCCGTAACAGAACGCGCGATGCTTTCGCGAGTCCAATCACAGCTTGCCGGCTACGATGCGCCTTTCATTGAACCGCAATGGCGAACACGCCGCCGTTACGCGTTTGCACCAGAAAAGTCGATATATCCAGTGCGGCCGGCGCAGCGGCAATCTGGCTGCCGTCGGTGGCGATACGTCCGGCAAAAGAACCATCATCGCGCGACATCAAATGTACATAACCCTGATAGTCGCCCACAATCACAAATCGCCCCAGCGCCAGCGGACGGCTCACGCCGCGTCCGAACAGCTTGTCCTGTTTCCATACGCTGCTGCCGTTGGATTTGTCGAGCGCCACCACCGCATTTTTGTCGTCGGTGATATAAAGATTGCGGTTGTCCGCGGCCATGCCGCTGAAGCTGGAAATATCGCGGCCCCAAATGGCGGTGCCGCGCGTCGCGTCAAAACACACCACGCGGCCCTGATACGCCACCGCGCAGGCGCGCGCATCGTCCACCACCGGCACGCTGGTTACATCCGCCACGCGCTCCAGTTCGGTAGCGCCCTTGGGCAACGCCACGATGCCGTCCCACGCCGCGCCGCCGTTCTTGGTGGAGACCGCCACCAAGCGCCCGCCGGGAAATCCCGCGATCACCAGTCCGCGGTCGATCACTACGCCGGCATGACTGCGCACCGACAGCGCCGGCGCCGCGCGCTGATACACCCAGCGGCGTTTACCGCTCGCCGCATCATAGCCGTACATCGTGCCATCGCCCGTACGCGCCACCACCAAATCACCGTCAACTGAAGGCGGCGCGAGAATATCGCCGGGGAGTTGCGCTTTCCATAACGCTTTGCCTGTCGCGTCGAACGCCAGAAGCTCGCCGCGCGCGCTGCCCACGGCCACCAGCGTGGCACTCGCCCCGACCCCCGCGCCGATGCGCTGCCCCGAATCGAATCGCGTGCCGGCCGCACCGGTATTTGCCGCGAACGACGCCACCTGTCCGTTAGTGCCCGTGACCCAAACCGCATTGCCGGATACAGCGGGGAAAAACACGGTTTTTTCCGCTGCGCCTATGGTACTTTGCCACGCAATGCGTGGAGAAACGGTCGGGCGTATCTGCACCAGTTCCGCCGGCTTGGCCGCGGGCACCGACGCGCCAAACCAGCTGTTGTAGGTGCCCTTGATGGTGTCGCACCCGCTGATGAGCAACAGGAGCGCCAGCGGCGCGGACAGCGCCCATGCGCAACGCTTCATCACCGCACCTCACCCACCGCGTCGAGTTTCACCTGTAGCAACTGCCGGTAGGAACTGCGCGGATCGAGTTTTTCCAGCGCGGCCTGATAGGCCGCGCGCGCTTCGGCGCGTTTGCCCTGTACGGCCAGTATGTCGCCTTTCATGTCGGCATAGACGCCATCGAAGGCCGCCAGGTGTTTCGCCTCAATCAGCTTTAGAGCCTCATCCGGCTTTTTTTCATCGAGCAGCACCCCGGCCAGCCGCACGCGCGCGACGTCGCGCATCTCGTCTTCCTTGGTATTGTCGATCACCCACTGCAAGCGCAGCCGTGCACCCGCCAGATCATTGCCGGTCGCCAGTGATTTTGCCGCGCGCAACTGCGCCATCGATGCATACGCGGTCGAGGCGTGACCGGCCGCAATGGCCGCCGCGATATCCTGCACTTTTTTCGGCTCGTTCGACTGGTCGGCCGTATCGAGCTGGCTGTAGAGCGTGGCGGCGACCGTGGACTGCTGCGTACGGTAATACTTCCACGCCTGCATCCCTGCAATGCCCACCAGCACAGCAAGTGCCACTGTCGTCACGAGATTGCCGTAGCGGCGCCACCAATCCTTCATGACGGCTATCTGTTCTTGTTCCTCTAAATCATAAGCCATTGTTTATAATCCATTTTTTACAATTTGTATGGCTTCGGCCAACACCACCGTGCGCTGCTCGGCGGCGCTGCGCAAAGCCTTGATAGTGACGGCGCCTGCCGCCGCTTCGTTGTCGCCGATGATAACCGCGAATCGTGCGCCGCCGGCATCGGCTTTTTTCATCTGCGCCTTGAACCCACCGCCGCCGCAGTGCAACACGACATGGAGTCCCGCGTCGCGCATTTGTTCCGCGACCGATGGCGCGGCTAGGTCCGCAGCATCGCCCTGATGCACCAGCCAGATGTCGGGCGCAAGCTCCGGCAGGCTGGCGGCCTTGCTTTCCAGCAACAACAACAGGCGCTCCACGCCGATGCCGAAGCCGCACCCTGGCGTAGCCTTACCGCCCAACTGCTCAAACAATCCGTCATAGCGCCCGCCCGAACACACCGCGCTTTGTGCGCCCAGTGCGCTGCTCACCCACTCGAACACAGTGAGGTTGTAGTAGTCAAGACCTCGCACCAACCGCGGATTGATGACATACGGAATGTTTGCCGCCGCAAGTCCGTTCAGCACGGCATCAAAATTTGCGCGCGAGGCGTCGCCCAAATGATCCATCAGCTTCGGCGCGGCCTCGATCACGCCCTGCATCGCCGGGTTTTTGGAATCCAGAATACGCAACGGGTTGGTCAGCAAGCGGCGCTGCGCATCTGCATCTTCATCCAGCACGCCGCGGTGTTGCTCGAAATAGTCGATCAGCTTGCCGCGAAACGCGCGGCGCTCCTCGTTGCTGCCGATGGTGTTGATTTGCAATTCAACATTATCAATCCCGAGGCGCGTCCACAATCGGCGTGCCAGCACCAGCATTTCAATGTCGATATCCGGGCCGGGAAATCCCAGCGCTTCGACGCCGAACGTATGATATTGACGATAGCGGCCTTTCTGCGGACGTTCGTGGCGAAACAACGGCCCGCCGTACCACAGCCGTTGCGGGCCGTTGTACAACAGGTTGTGCTGTAGCGCCGCGCGCACCGTGGGCGCGGTACCCTCAGGACGCAGCGACAGCTTGTCGCCGTTCATCGAATCTTCAAAGGAATACATTTCCTTTTCGACGATATCGGTGACTTCGCCGACGCCGCGCACAAACAAACTGGTGTATTCCACGATCGGTGTGCGGATATTGCGATAGCCGTACTGGCGAAACACCTCGCGCACATTGTCTTCAAGGTATTGCCAGAGACAGGCCTCGTCCGGCAGCACGTCGTTCATGCCGCGTATGGCGCGGATTTGATCGCTCATGCCGAAACCCGCTCGATGGCCGGGTATTTGTCCTGCACGTATTTTTCGACGATGCCCTGAAATTCCTCGGCGATATGATCGCCTTTTAACGTCACCGTTTTCACGCCATCCACGAACACCGGTGCCACCGGATTTTCACCGGAACCCGGCAGGCTGATACCGATGTTGGCGTGCTTGCTTTCACCGGGCCCGTTCACCACGCAGCCCATCACCGCCACGTTCATGGTTTCCACGCCCGGATGTTTGCCGCGCCACTGCGGCATTTGCTCGCGCAAATAACCCTGAATACGCTCGGCCAGCACCTGAAAGAACGTGCTGGTGGTGCGGCCACAGCCGGGACAGGCAATCACCATCGGCGTAAACGAACGCAGGCCCATGGTTTGCAAAATCTCTTGCGCGACGATCACTTCGCGCGTTCTGTCACCACCGGGCTCCGGTGTCAGCGACACGCGTATGGTGTCACCAATACCCTCCTGCAGCAGCACGCCCATCGCCGCCGTGGATGCCACGATACCCTTGGAACCCATGCCGGCTTCCGTCAAACCGAGATGCAGGGCGTAATCGCAGCGCGCCGCGAGATCGCGATACACCGCGATCAAATCCTGCACCCCGCTGACCTTGCACGACAGCACGATTTTGTCGTGCGCCAACCCGAGCTTTTCCGCCAGCGCCGCGCTGTCGATGGCGGATGCCACCAGCGCACGCCGCGTAATCACCGCAGCCTCTTCAGGCACGGCCTGCTTCGCGTTGTCATCCATCATGCGCGCGATCAATTCAGGATCCAGGCTGCCCCAGTTCACACCGATGCGCACCGGCTTATCGTAACGGCAGGCAAATTCGATCATGGTGGCGAATTGCTCATCGCGTTTCGACCCGCGCCCCACATTGCCCGGATTAATGCGCAGCTTGGCCAGCGCTTCGGCGCACGCCGGATGCTGCGTCAGCAGGCGGTGGCCGTTGAAATGGAAATCCCCCACCAGCGGCGCGTTAACCCCCATCCGTTCGAGTTGTTCACGTATGCGCGGCACGGCGGCTGCCGCTTCGGCGGTATTAACCGTTACCCGCACAATCTCGGACCCGGCGCGCGCGAGTGCCGCCACCTGGGCCACGGTAGCGGCAATATCCGCGGTATCGGTATTGGTCATCGACTG
>CAMDDY010000254.1 GCA_945893125.1 Bordetella parapertussis | reverse complement strand
ACCTTGTCGGCAGCCTGATCTACGTGGGGTGCGGACGGCAAGAGGCCGCGTGGATGACGGCATTGCTCACGCAGCGTGACCGAAGGCTTGCGGCGCCCACGTTTGATGCCGCGGGCCTGTATCTCGCCGGCGTGGAGTACGATGCGGCGTGGCAACTGCCGCAGCGTGAACGGGTAGAATCGCCCCGATTGGCACTGGAGAATGTTCTATGACGGCGATCAAGATCTGCGGCATCACGCGCGAGGCGGATGCGCTGGTGGCCGCGCACAGCGGCGTGAACGCGATCGGGCTGGTGTTCTATGGCAAGAGCCCGCGCCACGTCACGCCCGCGCGCGCGGCGCAACTGCTGCGCGTGTTGCCGCCTTTCGTGACGAGCGTGGGACTGTTCGTGGATGCTGCCGCCACCGAGGTGAAACAAACGTTGGCGGTCGCACGCGTCGATTTGCTGCAATTTCACGGTGACGAATCGCCTGGGTTTTGCAGCCAGTTTGGCGTGCCCTACCTCAAAGCGCTGCGCGTGAGGCCGGGGCAGGATTTGTTACAATACGCGCTTGATTTTCACGACGCCAAAGCATTGCTGCTGGACGCCTATGTCGAAGGCACGCACGGCGGCACCGGCGCTACATTTGATTGGGCGCTGATTCCGCACAACCTTCCATTGCCGGTCGTGCTGTCGGGCGGATTGACGCCGGATAATGTGACAGCGGCGATTCGTAGCGTGCGGCCGTGGGCGGTGGATGTTTCCAGCGGCGTGGAAATGCTGGGGTCGGCCAATAAGGGCGTCAAGGACGCGGCAAAAATAACGGCATTTGTGACTGGAGTGCGTAATGCAGATGTATGACCTGCCCGACAGCTTGGGACATTTCGGGCCGTATGGCGGCACCTTCGTGGCGGAGACGCTGATCGACGCGCTCGACGAGCTGCGCGCGGCGTACGAAAAGTATCAGCACGAGGATGCCTTCAAAAAAGAATTTGCCTACGAACTCAAACACTACGTCGGTCGCCCCAGCCCGGTGTATCACGCCAAACGCTGGTCGGATCACTTCGGCGGCGCGCAGGTGTATCTGAAGCGCGAGGATCTGAACCACACCGGCGCGCACAAAATCAACAACGTGATCGGTCAGGCGATGCTCGCCAAACGCATGGGCAAGCCGCGCGTGATCGCCGAGACAGGCGCGGGCCAGCACGGCGTGGCGACCGCGACCATTGCGGCGCGCTACGGCATGGAATGCGTGGTCTACATGGGTTCCGAAGACGTCAAACGCCAGGCGCAAAACGTCTATCGCATGAAGCTCCTCGGCGCCACCGTGGTGCCGGTGGAAAGCGGCTCCAAAACGCTCAAGGATGCGTTGAACGAAGCCATGCGCGACTGGGTGACCCACATCGAGAACACCTATTACATCATCGGCACCGTGGCCGGCCCGCACCCGTATCCGATGATGGTGCGTGATTTTCAGTCGGTGATCGGCACCGAGGCGCTGACGCAAATGCCCGAGATGACGGGGCGCCAGCCTGACGCCATCATTGCCTGTGTCGGCGGCGGCTCGAACGCGATGGGAATTTTTTATCCATATATCAACGAAAAAAATGTGCGCCTGATCGGCGTGGAAGCAGCTGGGCATGGTCTGGAAAGCGGCAAACACGCGGCCACCTTGACTGCGGGGAAATCCGGCGTGCTGCATGGCAATCGCACGTATTTGTTGCAGGACGAAAACGGCCAGATTATCGAAACCCATTCAATTTCCGCGGGCCTGGATTATCCGGGCGTCGGTCCCGAACACGCGTATCTGAAAGACTGTGGTCGCGCGGAGTATGTTTCCATTACCGACGATGAGGCGTTGCAGGCGTTCCATGATTTGTGCCGACTCGAAGGTATTATTCCAGCGCTCGAATCCAGCCATGCGCTGGCTTACGCGGCGAAGATGGCGCCGCGCATGAAGCGCGAGCAAATCCTGCTGGTGAATCTGTCGGGCCGTGGCGACAAGGACATGCACACCGTGGCCGAAAAGTCGGGCATTAAATTCTAAAAGCGTGAGGGGTGAGGCGTGAGGCGTGAGGTGCATAAGGTCGGGAAACGTTACTACATTTGCGTGAGCCGAGGTGCATCGCGCCTCACGCCTCACGCCTCACGGTGTAATTAATGTCACGCATAAAAACCACGTTCGCAAGCCTGAAAGCGCAAGGCAGAAAAGCGCTAATCCCCTTCATCACCGCCGGCGATCCGCATCCCGCGATGGCGGTAGCGCTGATGCATGCACTGGTCGCCGGTGGCGCGGATGTAATCGAATTGGGCGTACCGTTTTCCGATCCGATGGCGGATGGGCCGGTGATTCAGCGCGCCAGCGAGCGTGCGTTGGCGCAAGGGGTGACGCTTAGGCAAGTATTTGATTTTGTTATTGAATTCAGAAAGACCAACAACGCCACGCCGGTGGTGTTGATGGGCTATGCAAATCCGATTGAAGCCATGGGTGCCGAGCGATTCGCGGACAGCGCTAAAACTGCGGGCGTGGATGGCGTGCTGGTGGTGGATTATCCGCCCGAGGAAGCGCAGCCACTGGTCAAGCTGCTTGACGCGCGAGGCCTCGATACGATTTTTCTGCTGTCACCGACTACCCGCGATGCGCGGCTTGAACAAGTCGGAAAACTGGGGCGCGGTTATCTCTACTACGTGTCGCTGAAGGGCGTAACGGGGGCGGGCAACATCGATACCGTGGAAGTCGCCAAACGCGTCAGCCATATCAAGCAATTTACCGATCTGCCGGTGGGCGTGGGCTTTGGCATACGCGATGCCGACTCGGCCAAACGGGTGGCGCAGGTGGCGGATGCGGTAGTGATCGGCAGCCGCCTGGTGCAGGAAATCATCGACGCCGGCGCGGATGCGCCGGCGCGCGTGCAGGCGTTGCTGGCGGGCATACGCGTGGCGATGGATTCCATTGACAGCGTGAAACGCGCATGAGCTGGCTGCAAAAGCTGCTGCCGCCGAAAATAAAGCGTGACACCGGCAGCCCCAAAAAGGCGGTGCCGGAAGGGTTATGGAGTAAATGCGACGCGTGCGAAACGGTGTTGTATCGCACTGATCTGGAAAATAATATCTACGTATGCCCGAAGTGCAATCACCACAATCGCATCTCGGCGCGCGAGCGTCTTGACGGGTTGCTTGATCTCGAAGGGCGCTATGAAATCGGCGCGGAAGTGCTGCCGGTCGATACCCTCAAGTTCAAGGACAGCAAGCGCTACGTGGATCGCATTAACGAGGCGCGCGAATCCGCGTCGGAAGAAGATGCACTAATCGTAATGCAGGGCAGCGTCAAAACCCTGCCCGTGGTGGCGGCGGCTTTTGAATTCAAGTTTTTGGGCGGTTCGATGGGTTCGGTGGTGGGCGAACGCTTTGTGCGCGGCGTGCAGGTGTGCCTGGATCAGCGTTTGCCGTTCGTGTGTTTTACCGCCTCGGGCGGCGCGCGCATGCAGGAAGGCGTGTTGTCGCTGATGCAGATGGCGAAAACCTGCGGCGCGCTGACGCAATTGTCGGAAGCCAGGCTGCCGTTTATTTCTGTGTTGACCGATCCGACGATGGGCGGCGTATCCGCGAGTTTTGCCATGATCGGCGACGTGGTGATCGCGGAGCCGGGCGCGCTGATCGGCTTTGCCGGCCCGCGCGTGATCGAGCAGACGGTGCGCGAAAAATTGCCGGAAGGATTCCAGCGCGCCGAATTTCTGTTGCAACACGGCGCCATCGATATGATCGTTGACCGGCGGCAAATGCGTGACAAGCTGGCCGACCTCATTGCATTGCTGCTCAAGTTGCCGGCTGCGTCGTAGTTCATTCGCTCATTGAAATGACTGAAACGCTGCGGTCGCTCGATGGCTGGCTCGCGTACATCGAACGCGTGCATCCGCAGACCATCGCCATGGGGCTGGATCGTGTGCGCGCGGTGAAGGAGGCGCTGGCGCTCGCTCCCGTGTGCCCGGTAATTACCGTGGGCGGCACCAACGGCAAAGGCTCGGCATGCATGATGCTCGAAGCCATTTTGCACCACGCGGGCTACAAGACGGGTTGCTACACCTCGCCGCATCTGCTGCGCTATAACGAACGGGTGCGCATCGCACGGGAAACGGCGGACGACGTGCAACTGGCGCATGCATTTGAAAAGGTGGAAGCCGCGCGCGTGAAGGCGGACGTGGCGCTGACGTATTTTGAGTTCGGCACGCTGGCGGCGATGATCTTGTTTAATCAGGCGCGCGTCGATGTGCTGATTCTTGAAGTCGGACTCGGCGGGCGGCTCGATGCCGTCAACGTGTTTGAGCCGGATTGCGCGATGGTGATGAGCGTGGCGCTGGATCACATGGATTATCTCGGTGACACGCGCGAGGCCATCGGTTTTGAAAAGGCGGGCATCTTTCGCGCGGGCAAGCCGGCGATTTGCGCCGACGCTGATCCGCCGCAAACGTTGCTGGATCATGCTGCGGCAATAGGCGCGCCATTGTTGCTTCGCGGTCGTGATTTTGATGCAAAACCGGCGGCTACCCAGTGGGCGTATCGAGGACCGGGCGGCGCGCGTCACGGCATGCCGTGGCCGGCGCTGCGCGGCGCGTATCAACTCGCCAACGCGGCGGCCTGCATCGCGGCGCTGGATACCTTGCGGGATAAATGTCCGGTAACCATGAACGATATCCGCGGCGGTTTGCTGACGGCGGAAAACCCCGGGCGCTTTCAGGTATTGCCCGGACAGCCGCTGGTGATATTGGACGTGGCGCACAATCCGCATGCCGCACAGGCGCTGGCCAGCAGTTTGAAAAGCTTGCCGCGTGGCGGCAGAACACTTGCGGTGTTCGCCATGCTGGCCGACAAGGATATAGACGGCGTGGCGGGTATTCTGCGCGCGCAGGTGGATCTATGGTATGTGGCGGGCATCGGCGGCGCCGGATCACGCAGCACGACAGCGCAACAGTTGTCGCAGCGCCTTGTGGCGGCGGGTGTCAGTGGCGCAGTGTGTTGTGAAAGCGTCGCCGAGGCATGGTTGAAGGCTCGCGAGGCCGCCGGGGTTGATGATAAAATACTCGTGTTCGGATCGTTTCATACGGTGTCAGAGGCGATGCGGGCGATGCACGAAACGAAGGAAAAGTTGGTGAAGGGCGTAAAGTCGTAATTGGCGCGCAACAGTTGACCGGAGGCAGGAACAGAATGGCGAAACCCGTCAGCGAAGAAGAATTACAACTCAAAAAGCGCGCGCGCCGCCGTTTGATGGGCGCCATTGTGCTGGTTGCCGCAGTCGCCGTGATTCTGCCGATGGTGCTCGATTCAGAGCCCAAACCCACGTCGCATGAAATCAGCATTCAGATTCCATCGCCGGATGCGAAGGGATTTACCTCGAAGGTCGTGCCGCTCACGCCGCCGGTGAAGGGTGATGCCAAGGCGCCGGAAAAAGCGCCTGCAAAATCCGCGGAGCCCGGCAAGGGCGCTGCCGCCGAAGATACAGCGTCAAAAGCCGCCGAGAAGTCGCCCCCACCCAAGCCGGTAGCGGAAAAAGCGGTCGCTAAAGCACCAGAGAAAGCGGCAGAGAAAGCCCCGGAAAAAGCCGCCGAAAAAGCGCCTGCGCCCAAGCCCGGCACATTTTTCATTCAGGTGACGGCGCTCGCCGACGTTGACCGCGCGAAGCAGGTGCAACAACGCATCATCGATGCCGGATTTCCGGCGTACGTGCAAACCATACCGGCGGGCAAGGGCAGCGTAACCCGCGTGCGCGCGGGGCCGTTTGCCTCGCGCGAGGACGCCGACAAAGCCCAGGCGACGTTGCAGAGCGCGGGCCTTGAAGGCAAGGTGGCTGCCAACCCATGATGTTGTTTGATTACGCCGTGCTCGCCATCGTCGGATTTTCGGTGTTGCTGGGCGTGATTCGCGGTTTTGTGCGGGAAGTCATTGCGCTGGCAAGCTGGGTGGTGGCGTTTGTGGCCGCCAGCGCCTACGGCGGGGCGGTAGCGCCGCTGCTGGCACGGCAGATTCCCGATGACAACTGGCGTGCCCTGGCGGCGGTGGTGGTGGTGTTTTTGGTGGTGTTGGTTGTAATCAATATCCTTGCGATGCTGGCCTCGAAGTTGATCAAGAGCGCGGGGCTGGGCATCGAGGATCGCCTCTTCGGCAGTGTGTTCGGGTTATTGCGCGGCGTGCTGGTGGTGCTGGTGCTGGTATTGGGCGCGGGGTTGACCGTGTTGCCGCGTCAGCCGGTGTGGAAAGATGCTATGCTCGCCGCGCCATTGGAGAAGCTCGCTGTGTATGTAAAGCAATGGCTGCCGCAGGATTGGGCAAAGAATATTTCGTATAGTTGAGTCGAGCAGTATTCAATCAACGTAGCTGAGGCCGGGCGATGTGCGGAATTCTTGGTGTGGTGGCTAAGACGCCGGTAAACCAGTTGCTCTATGACGGACTGCTGGTGTTGCAGCATCGCGGTCAGGATGCGGCGGGCATCGTCACCGCCGACGGCGCCAACTTTCATTCGCATCGCGGCATGGGCATGGTGCGCGACGTGTTCCGCACGCGCAATATGCGCGCGCTCTCCGGCACCGCCGGCATCGCGCACACGCGTTATCCCACGGCGGGTTCGGCTTCATCGGTGGCGGAGTCGCAGCCGTTTTATGTGAACTCCCCATTTGGCATCGTGCTCGGCCACAACGGCAATCTCACCAATACCGAACAGCTTAAGGTCGATTTGTTCCGTTCCGACCTGCGCCACGTCAATACGGGTTCGGATTCGGAAGTGCTGCTTAATGTGCTGGCACATGAGCTGCAAAATAACGCTACCAATTACAAGCTCGATCCCGCCACGATTTTTGCCGCGGTGTCGGGTGTGCATCGGCGTTGCCAGGGCGCGTATTCGGTGGTGGCGATGATCGCGGGTTATGGATTGCTCGCGTTTCGCGATCCCTTCGGCATCCGTCCGCTGATTTTTGGCCGTATCGAAACGGAGTCGGGCTACGAATACATGGCCTCGTCCGAGAGCGTGGCGCTCGACGCGATGGGCTACGAAGTGGTGCGCGATGTGGCGCCGGGCGAAGCGATTTTTATCGACATGGACGGTAACTTCTACAACTACCAGTGCGCGCCGGCTGCGTCGCTCAATCCTTGCATTTTCGAGTTTGTGTATCTGGCGCGACCGGATTCCGTGATTGACGGCATTTCGGTGTATGAGGCGCGGCTGCGCATGGGCGACAGCTTGGCCGAGAAGATCAAGCACGACTATCGCCATCTCGACATCAATGTGGTGATTCCGATTCCGGATTCCAGCCGTCCGGCGGCGATGGAATTGTCCAAGCATCTGAACCTGCCGTATCGCGAAGGCTTCATTAAAAACCGATACATCGGCCGTACCTTCATTATGCCGGGGCAGGCGGTGCGGCGTAAATCGGTGCGGCAAAAATTGAACGCGATCGACATGGAGTTTCGCGGCAAAAACGTGTTGATCGTCGATGATTCCATCGTGCGCGGCACCACCAGCAGCGAGATCGTGCAGATGGCGCGCGAGTCGGGTGCGCGCAAGGTGTATTTTGCTTCCGCCGCGCCGCCGGTGCGCTTCCCCAACGTCTACGGCATCGACATGCCCACGCGCGAAGAGTTGATTGCCAGCAACCGCAGCGACGAAGAAATCGCGCGCGAGATCGGCTGTGACGAGTTGATCTATCAGAGCCTGGATGCGTTGATTGAAGATGTGCGCAG
>CAMDDY010000253.1 GCA_945893125.1 Bordetella parapertussis | reverse complement strand
TGTCGACCGTGCATGCGATGCCGGACGGGCAGCGCATCGCGTTCATGAAGGGCGCGCCCGAGGTCGTGCTCGAACGCTGCATGCACATTCACAACGGTGATGCCACGGCTGCACTCGACCCAGCCGTACGCAGCAGCCTGCAAGCGGTTAGCGACCGCATGGCGGCCGACGCACTGCGGGTGTTGGGCATCGCCTGCAAAGTGTTGGCGCGGGAAGATCACTATCTCGACGGGGATGTCGAGCGGGACATGGTGTTTCTCGGCTACGCCGGCATGATGGATCCGCCGCGCGATGAGGCGATGGATGCGGTCGCGGTGTGCCGGCGGGTGGGCATTCAGCCGGTGATGATTACCGGCGATCACAAACTCACGGCGATGGCGGTGGCGAAAGAGATCGGTATTTTCCGTGACGGCGATTTGGTGATCGACGGCGAGACATTGGCGGGAATGGATGCAACCGCGCTGGCCGCCGTGGTGGAGCGGGTGTCGGTGTATGCGCGCGTATCGCCGTTGGACAAACTCAACATCGTGCGCGCGTGGAAGCACAAAGGCCACGTGGTCGCGATGACCGGCGACGGCGTGAACGACGCGCCGGCGTTAAAGCACGCCGATATCGGCGTGGCGATGGGTATCAGCGGCACTGACGTGGCCAAGGAGTCCGCCGATATCGTGCTGGCCGACGACAACTTTGCCACCATCGTGATGGCCATCGAACGCGGGCGCTGGATCTACGACAACATCAAGAAATACCTGACTTACTTGCTGCGCACCAATATCACGGAAGTGATCGTGCTGGGCGGCGTGGTGATGGTGCTGGGGCCGGCGTACCTGCCGCTGCTCCCCGCCGCGATTTTGTACCTGAATCTCGCCACCGACGGTTTGCCGGCACTGGCGCTGGGCGTCGCGCCGCCGGACAGGGACATCATGCAGCGGCCGCCGCGCGATCCGAACGAGAGTGTGTTTTCCTTCGACGTGCGGGCGTTCATTACGCTGGCGGTACTGATCGAATGTCCGTTGTTTCTGTGGATGTTCTTTCACCACATTGACGATATTGAAACCGCGCGCACCCAGGTGTTTCTGATGTTCGTGATCATTGAGTTGATGCTGGCGATGAGCTTCCGCTCAATGCGTTACAGCGTATTCGAGGCGCCGCCGCACAAATGGCTGCTGATTGCCATCGCGTGGGAAGTGATGCTGATCGTGGTGTTGATGCAGTTCACGGTGGTGCGCGAGGCTTTCGGTATTCGCATGCCTACCTGGCCGGAGGTGGGGTGGGTGATGCTCATGGCGCTAGGCGTGATGAGTACCATGGAAATCGCCAAGACGATACTGCGCAGGCGAACCGGCGTAGTGCGCGCTCCCTGAGTGCCCCGGCATCCAATAACAATGCCGCCGCATCATGCCTGCCGCGCTTGAGCTTGAACCCGATGTATCCACGCTCGCCGCGTTCAGCGTGATTGAGCACCGTAATGGCAAGGTGCGCGGCCACGGCCGCTCGCTCGCCCGACTGGACGGCACGCAACTGCACGCGCTGCGCATCCGCATCAAGTAACTGCGCTACGCGATGGATAGTTTTGGCGCGCTGTTCGAGCGCGACGCAGTGAGCGGCATGACCGACGCGCTCGCGCGCCTGCAACATATCCTGGTGGGGGCATGGGCCTGCGTGCAGGTGGCCTGTCGCCGCGCAGGGTTGATGCAGATCAAGCGAACGCGCGTCTTGGGATAGCCGTGCGGCAGGTTCCGTGCGACGATACGGATGACACGCATTCGGGCGGACACTCCCGGATAGAGGAGGGGTGAACGTGGCGAGTGTATCGACGACGGACTTGAAGGGTGCCATCGCCGGGCAGCTCGCCGCGTTTCCACCGTTCGATATTCTGGAACCGGTGGCGCTGGCGTATCTCGTGCGGCACAGCGCGGTTAGCTATTACCCGGACGGCACCGAGATACTGTCACCCGCCTCCGGCATCCCCGGCTATCTGTACATCGTCAAGCGCGGCGCGGTGCGGGTACGTCAGCCGCTGCCCTGGATTGCCGCAGGCAATGATGTGTATGTGCTCGGGCCGGGGGAATCGTTTTCCATTGCCGCCTTGATGGAGAAACGCGCCGTGACAGGTACCTACTTGGCGGTGGAGGACACCTTTTGCTACCGCCTTGAACGCAGCCACTTCGAGCAGCTTGTCGAACTGAGCGCGCCGTTTCGCCATGCCTGTACTGATCGCGTGGCGGCGCTGCTGCGGCAATCGAGAAGCTTGCTCGCGCAACAATATGCGGCCGCCTCCGGCGAGCGGCAATCCCAGTTGACGGCCCTGCGCACGTTGATCCGGCGTGCGCCGGTGGCGTGCAGTGCGGATACACCGGTGAGAATGGCGCTGGAATTGATGCACACGAACAGGGTCGGTTCGGTGGTGGCGGTGGATGGCGACCGCCCCATCGGGATACTTACGGAGCACGATGTGCTGGGGCGCATCACGCTGGCGGGGATTGATCTGGCGCGGCCATTGCGCCCGATCATGACCGCCAACCCGGTGTGTCTGGACGCGAACTGCACGGCGAATGACGCCGCGCTCGCCATGGCGCGGCACGGCATCCGGCACGTGGTGGTTACGGAGTCACAGCGACTTGCCGGTGTGATTACAGAACGTGATCTGTTCGCGTTGCAGCGCGTGAGTATCCGGCAGGTCAATCGGGACATCGATGCGGCGGCGACGCTTGAGCAGTTTCAGCAGGCGGCACACGACATTCGCGGTTTGACCGAAGGCATGCTGGGGCAGGGCATGGGCGCCGAGCAACTGATGTCGGTAATCTGCACCTTGAACGACATCTTGACGCGCGGCATCGTGCGCTTTGAAGCGGCGGCGGCGAACTTGCCGGAGAATACCTGGTGCTGGCTCGCGTTCGGCAGTGAAGGCCGCATCGAACAAACGCTCGCCACCGATCAGGATAATGGCATCGTGTTCGCCGATGCGCAGGACAGCCCGGCGTTTCGCGCGCGCCTGCTCGATTGCGCCAGCCGCGTGAACGACACGCTTGATGCGTGCGGCTATCCACTGTGCGAGGGCGGCATCATGGCGCGCAATCCGGATCTGTGTCTGCCGCTGACGGCATGGCAGGCACGCTTCGCCGCCTGGATCGAGAATCCTCACGAGAAGGCGCTGCTGAATGCCTCGATCTACTTCGATTTTCGCGCGATCGTTGGGAGTGAAATGCTCGCGCAGGCATTGCGTGAACAGTTGGTGCGGCGCGCGCCCAAGGGCCGGCTGTTCCTGTATCACATGACGCGCAACGCACTGGCGACTACGCCGCCGCTGGGACTGGTGCGCGAATTTACCGTGGACAACGAGGGCATGATTAATCTGAAGACCTGCGGTGCGCGCATCATCACCGATGCCGCGCGTGTGTTTGCGTTGGCGCACGGTCTTGCCGTGACCAACACCGTGCAGCGGTTGCGCCAGGCCGGCCCCGCCATGCATGCGCCGGCGCAGGAAATCGAAGCAGCCGTGAGCGCGTTTGATTTTTTGCAGACGCTGCGGCTGCGCCACCAGCATCGCCAGTCCCATCAGCCCCACGACAGCGCGAAGACCCGCGCCGATGCGAACCGCATCGATCCTTACCGGCTCAATGAAGTAGACCGCAGAATGCTCAAGGTGTCGCTGCGACAGGCCGCGCGCCTGCAAAGCCGGATGCAGTTCGATTTTCAGCTCTGAACACGCATTGTGAGCCTTCCCTTGCTTGCCCGCCTGCGCGCAGCGTTGCCGTGGGGCGATGCACAGGCTGCGCAAACCGCGCGGCGTGCCATCACACAGACCCGCTTTGTCGTGGTTGATGTCGAAACCAGTGGTCTCAATTTGCGTAGCGACCGGCTGTTGTCTATCGGCGCGGTGATCGTGGACGCCGGCGCGATCCGTCCGGCGGACAGCATCGAACTGGTGCTGCGGCAGACGCGGGAGAGCGGGCACGACAACATTTTGCTGCATGGCATCGCTGGTGGACAGCAACGCGCGGGGCTGCACGCAGCCGAGGCGCTGCGCTTGTTCAGCGCGTTCGCGGGCGCGGATCCGCTGGTGGCCTATCACGCGGATTTCGACCGGCGGTTTCTCGAAGGCACGATGCGCGAGGCGCTGGGTGCGCGCGCGCGCTGGACGTGGATCGACGTGGCATGGCTCGCGCCCGCGTTGCTCGATCGTGTCGGCGTGCATCGCCCGCTGGATGATTGGTGCGCGGCGTATGGCATCGCGCATGTGGCTCGTCATAACGCTGCGTCGGATGCCCTCAAGCTGGGCGTGGAGCACGCCGTGCGCAGTGCGATCCGGGGGCACGGCGGCATGCCACCGCGCGGTGACAGGGCGGATTTAACCGACGCCGAAATTCGCAACGCGATTCTTTATATGTATAACCCAAGTGCCGCTCCCAAAGAGAAGTCCGCACCTGTCGGAAAGTAGAGCCGGGAAGCGGGAGGCGACGGCACTTCGACAGGGTGTTTACAGCGGCAGCGGCTTTGTCTTGGGGTGGCGTATGAAACGCAACAAAGCACCGCCTCACAGCGTTTGCGCGTTGTGCCCATGATGGCGGGCCCGCGCTTACATAACGCGACCTACACTATGCGTTCCAACGGTAACTGAAACAGCCGTATGCGCTCGTCGGGACGGCGCGCGATTTCATTGGCGGCGATAATTGCGTTAGACAGCGCAGCGAGAGGGGCTTCGTCCGCGAACGCGATCATCAGCGCTGTATTCATGCGGACGAACGTGCCTACGCCGATATGCGCTTCCGTGCCGTGACCCTTGCCCTTCAGGTTCTCCCAGCGCGTGTAGTAGTCGATACCCAATGTCTTGAGCATGCCCATTACTTGTGCGTCCACGCGTTCGTAGTAGACAACGAATGCCATTTTCATGATGCCTCCCATGGGGTTGTATGTAGAAAATAGTAATCGCGTACGCGCGGTAATCGACTGATATAGATCAAGGTACATCCCGCTTTCGGGAGGTGATTGGGGGGAGCAGGCCTTTGATATCCGGTTTCACCGGTATGGCGTGAAGCCTGCGGTTGTTCCGGGGCAGTTGCTGGAAGCGCGCCGCGAGCTGGATCAGGGGAATGATCTGTGGCGGGTCTATAACGTAGTTCAGGAGAACATGATGCGCGGCGGACTGACGTATCTCAATCAGCGGGGCCGGCTGTCGAGCACGCGCGGCATATGCGCGATACGCGAGGATGTGCGCATCAACACCGCGCTCTGGGGCGCGGCCATGACGACGCTGGCGGCGGTTTAGCTGGCGTCACTTTGGGGAGCGCTTCGGCGCTCCCTTTTTTTGCTGCGCTTCGCGTTGATTCTCTGAGGTATTAGCGATTGCGCAAGTAGTATTCAGATGCATTACGTAATTGGAAAATATGTCTTTGGAATTAAAGTATTATTCCTTTCGGAACTGAATTTTGCTGTGCCATAGACTTTCTTTGATTCTAAATAAATCAAGCACTTACGAAAGCGAAAACTGCAAATCTATGGCACAGTTTTAGGTACTTAAGTTGTTGTTTTATTTGAAAAAAATCATGGTGGGCGGTACTGGGATCGAACCAGTGGCTTCCACCGTGTGAAGGTGGCACTCTACCGCTGAGTTAACCGCCCGACGGGATTTCAATCGGGATTTGCAGCGCGATTCATAACGTCATTGATAACGTTATTTGCAACGGCGCGAATATTACCACTGTTGCGTGCGCGATGCCAGTTCAAGTGCGGCGGCTTGTTCTATAATTCCCCTGTAGTAACAAATACATACAACCGTTACAGGGGCGGAGCGCGGCTTGGCCAGGAACATCACCATCATCGGCGCAGGCATTGTCGGCGTTGCCACCGCGAGCTATTTGCGGCGCGATGGACATGACGTGACAGTGGTGGATCGGCTTGCACCGGGGGAATACTGTTCGTTCGGCAACGCCGGCATATTAAGTCCGGGTTCGTGCGTGCCGCAGGCGTTGCCGGGCGCGCTCTTCAAAGTGCCGGGCTATTTGTCCGATCCGCTGGGGCCTCTGGCGATACGGCCCGGCCATTTTCTTAAAGCGCTGCCGTGGTTTTTGCGGCTGGCGGCAGCATCGCGTTTATCGCGCGTCGAACAGATTGCGGATGCGCTGCGGCCGTTGCTCAAGCAGACATTCGACGCCTATATGCCGCTGGTGCGGCACGCCGGCGTGGCTGACATTATTCGTCAAACTGGGTATGTGGTGGCGTATTCGACGCGCGCCGGTTTGCAGAAGGATGCATTGCCGTGGTCGCTGCGGCGCGATCGCGGCGTGGTGATGGAAGAACTCGACAGCGCCGGCATCCAGCAAAAAGTGCCGCAATTGAACGGTCATTACGAGGCTGGTTTGTATCTGCCGGAGCAGGGCTACGTAACCAATCCCGAGCGGCTGACCAAATCGCTGGCGGCGCAATTTCAACGCGACGGCGGCAAGATTTTGCAGCGCACGGTGCTGGACATTGAAGCCTCGCCCGACGGCCCGCGCGCGCTGGTGACGGACGCGGGGAACATGGCCGTCGAGACGCTGGTGATTTGCGCGGGTTCGCATTCGAACGAATTTTCCGCGAAGTGTGGCGACAACGTGCCGCTGGAAGCCGAGCGTGGTTATCACGTGACGTATTCCGATCCGGATTTCACGCTGCCGATGCCGGTGTTTTTGCCGCAGCAGAAGGTTTTTGTCACGCCGATGGAAATGGGCTTGCGCATCGCCGGGCAAAGCGAATTCGCCGGCAATGACGCAGAAGCCAACTACGCGCGCGCGGATGTGCTGGCGGCGCAGATGCAAAAGGTGTTTCCGGGCATCAGCAATGTCGATGCGACAAAGTGGATGGGGCGGCGTCCCTCGATGCCCGATTCACTGCCGGTGATAGGCCCGGCATCGAACATGCCCAACGTCTGGTATGCGTTCGGGCATGGCCATGTGGGCTTGTGCGGCGGCGCGCCGACCGGGCGCGTGATCGCGGATTTGATCGCCGGGCGCTCGCCCAGCGTCGATGTTGTACCTTTCAGCGTGCAGCGATTTTGATGCAATGAATAAGACGCATAAAGACGTAGGCGAATTGAGGGGCATCAACGTTAACTGTTTGTGTTGGCGAATTGGGCTATCCAAGGATTTTATTAAATAATGTTTAAAAACAATAAGTTACGTGAATTTAACGCCAGGCTGACTACTGCCTTTGCGTGCTGCGCGATGCTTCTTTGCGGCGTCGGCGTAGCAACAGCGCAGGTCGCCTTCGTGCTCAACTCCAACAGCGACAGCGTTAGCCTCATAGACACCAAGACCCACAAGGAAATTTCGCGCAACCGCGTGGGCCGTGAGCCGCATCACCTGATGATTACGCCCGATAACAAGTCGCTGATCGTCGCCAGCGTACGCAGCAACGACCTGGTGTTTTTCGATCCGGTGACGGGCGCGCAGCAAAAACGCATCGACAAAATCAGCGATCCTTATCAACTGGGGTTTTCGCCCGACGGCAAGTGGTTTGTTACGGCATCACTGGCGCTTGACCGGGTGGATATTTATTCCGCCGCGGATTACAAGTTGGTGAAGCGCCTGCCGACACCCAAAGGCCCCAGTCATTTAATTTTCAGCGCGGACAACCGCCACGTGTTTGTGACGTTGCAGCATACCAATTCGCTGGCGGTGATTGACCTGATCGCGCAAACGGTGAAGGCCACGTATCCGATCGGCAAAACGCCCGCCGGGGTGTGGATGTC
>CAMDDY010000252.1 GCA_945893125.1 Bordetella parapertussis | reverse complement strand
AAAAGCCCCTGGTCAATATTCAATCGGCACAGGTGGTCAATATTCGTTCGGCCGCAACAATCTAATTTGCTAAATTCGTATCTGGAACATGTTCTACAGCATTTCCTCACGGAAGAAGAAATACTTTACAAATTGGGAGACCCCATCACAATAGAACACAAAACGGAGCACGACCAGCTTTTGTTCCGCATCAAGCTATTTGTCGGAAAATATAGCGACGGCAAGGTGAAGTTCGACGACATCAGTGAATTCAGCATATTTAAGTTGATTGCCGAGCACATTGCTACCGAGGATAAGCAAAATTTTGTTTCGTAATCCAGGTTCGACCAGCGCGACGTCCTCGCCGGCGCGCGCAAGATAGTTGTGCTATCCAAGCGGCATAGTAGGTGAATACCTAATTCTAATTCGCAATAGAAAGTGCCATAATAACGTTTTGGATTACGGGAGGCGTTATGGCACGCAAGGCGGGTGGGGCGAAGGATCTGGCGTGGGCGCGAGAGCAGGTAGCCGAGGCGCGTAGCGCGGATGAGCTGCGGCATGCACAAGCTATTTTGCTGCCGCTGGAGCTGGGGCTTAGTCTGGAACAAACGGCGGTGGCGATAGGGCGTTCGGTGAGCCTGACCTGTAATTCTAATTCGCAATAGAAACGACTGTAATTTTCACAATTTATGTTCCTATTTACTGCTAATAATTAATGGCATTTCTATTGCGAATTAGAATAAGCTGCGCAACCGCAAGCGGCGCGAGCGCGCCAAGGAAATCCCGCTCAGGAAGAAGAAGCGGGAGTTGCGTAACCGGGCGGCGACCACGCTCGCCCGCGAGGCCGCACTGCTTGACCAAGTGCTTACCGAGGCCAGTAGTGGCGGCATAGTTGTCATACCAAACCTGATACCTGCGTTTGAGAAGGCGCTCGGGCGCGAGATCGCGCTGTCGACGCTGTATCGGGTGCTGGCCCGCCATGGTTGGCGCAAACTGGCCCCCGACACGGCTCACCCCAAAGGCGACCCCTTGCGACGGGAGTCCTTTAAAAAAAACTCTCCGGCGATTTGGCGCAAAGGCTGAAGTCGTTCCCGTCTGCGGCTGCGCATCATCCGCTGCGACTGAGGTTCCAGGATGAGGCGCGTTTTGGCCGGATCAGTCGATGTCGCTACTGCTGGTCCAAGTTTCCAATGCGGCCCACGGTCAAGGCGATGCTCACGCATCAGTATGTCTATGCCTATGGCGCAGCGAGCATCCCGCAGGGCAACTTCGACTCACTGGTGCTGCCGCACGTCAATAGCGACTGCATGGCGATATTCCTCGCGGAAGTCGCCAAGCGTTACCCCAACGACAATATTGTCATGGTGCTTGATGGCGCGGGCTGGCATAAAAGCAAATCAATGACGATCCCAGACAATATTCGGCTGCTGAGTTTGCCGCCGTATTCGCCGGAACTCAATCCGGTCGAGCATCTGTGGGAGGAGCTGCGCGAGAAACACTTCCACAATCGGGCCTTTGACAGCCTGGATGCACTCGAAAACCAACTCGTTGAGGCGCTACGCCAATTGGAAAACAGCGGCGAACGGGTGAAATCCATCTGCAACTGGGATTGGATAATTAAAGCATTTTCTAATGCGAATTAGAATAACGCAGCACAACACGCGGTTTTACGACCATAAGAGACGCAATCCAAATGTAAACGGGAAGGTCGCCTTTTGGCTAGTTGCCGACTGTCAAAGGAGCATCTCTACAGCCATTTGAATGACCGCTCAGCGGGCGACCGTTCGTAACTGCCTCACGCTGCGTGGTCAGACGCCGACTTCTACACGTAATCACGCGCGCAGCATCGCATTGGTATTGATGTGCGCCTGCGGCCTAATAAATTATCATTTAAACTCAACGACTTACGAAATTTACACATTGCGCATCAATGATGACGCCTCACGCGCGAGTTGTGTGCGCAAATCCGCTTTGCGAATCTTGCCATTCGCCGTGCGCGGCAATTCGCGGGCAATTTCGAGGCGCTCCGGCCAATACACTTTGGCCACGCCGCGCGCGGCGAGAAACGTCTGCATGCCTTGCATGTCGAGTGATTGGCCTTCGCGGCAAATCACAAACGCGCAGGCCCGCTCGCCCAAGCGCGCGTCGGGCATGGCGACGATAGCCGCATCCTGCACGCGCGGGTCTTCGTAGAGAATGTCTTCGACGTATTTGACCGGGATGTTTTCGCCACCGCGAATGATGATGTCTTTCAAGCGCCCGGTGATGCGGATAAAGCCTTCGGCGTCCAGCGTGGCGAGATCGCCGGTGTCGAACCAGTCGCCATCGAAGTTCTCTTGGGTCAGCGCTTCCTGCTTGATGTAACCGACGAACATGAAAGGGCCGCGGCACTGCAAGCGGCCTTCGGCGCCCGGCGGCAGCAACTGGTTTTTGTCATCGACCACGCGCACCTCCATGCCGGGCTGCGCGCAGCCGTCGGTGGTGAGCAGCTTCTCATCCGGCGCGCCGATGCGTGTCAGCGTGACCACCGCGTTTTCGGTTTGCCCCCAGCCGCAGTGGATGCCGACGTGCGGCAGTTTCTCGCGCGCTTCGACCAGCAGCGCGCGCGGAATCGGCCCGCCGCCACAGCGGAAAATACTAAACGACGACAAGTCACATTGCGCCAGATTCTTTGCGCGCAGTAAGTCGAGCAAAAACGTCGCGCTGCCGCTGGACACCGTGATGCGATGCTGCGCGATCCATTCGACCATCTGCTCGGCGTTCCATACGTCTTGCAGCACCACCGTTGCGCCGAGTTGTATCGGCAGCCGCACGCCGTTGAGAAACCCGGTTTGATGCGCGATGGTGGAGGCGATATGAATCACGTCTTCGCGTTTCAATTGCAGCGATGCGGCCAGCGCCAGTTGCGGTGCCACGATGGTATTGCTGGTGTGCATCACACCCTTGGGTTCACCAGTGGCGCCGGAGGTGAAGACGATTTCCGTGACGTCGTTCGCGTGCGGGCGCGGCACGTCCTGCGGTGGGTGTTCAGTGGTCATGAAGGCGTCCCACGCAATCTCGGATGGCGACGCAGTGTGGCCGACCACCATCACATGCTGCAAATCCGGCAACTCAACACGCAGCCGCGCAGCCATCGCTCGGTAATCATGGCCGCGAAATGTGTCGGGGATCACCAGCAAACACGCGTCGGACAGCTTGAGCATGTGCGTCAACTCGCGGTCGCGGCTGCCCGGCGTAATCAGGCTGCTGACGATGCCCATCCTTGTGGCCGCCAGGTGCAGAATGAGAAACTCTTTCCAGTTCGGCAACTGCAAGGCCATCACATCGCCCGCGCGCAATCCCAGCGCCGCGAGGCCGTGCGCGCAGTGCGTCACCCGCGCGGCAAGATCGCGATACGTGATAGAACCACGGCTATCGATGATGGCTATTTTGTCCGGCGTGGCAGCGAGCGCGTCGTCGAGAAAATCAGTCAGCAGCCGGTTCGGCCACGCGCCGCTGGCGGTATAACGGTGAATCTGTTCGGAAGTGAGGCGGGTGGTGAATGGCGGCATCGAGAGTGACTGGGGGAATAAAAATGCTTGTCCGCGTTATGAGCTTTCGCGGCCTGCGGCAGGTTGCTTGTGGCACAATTTAACCGTGATTCAACTGCCGGTGCAACTTAAACCCCAAGGCGATCAATGACGATTTACATGGTGGAGCATCTGTTCTCGCGCCCCGACTGGGAAGCCGAATGGAACGCGTGGTACGAAGGCAATCTTAAAGTGTTGCTCCGCGTGCCGGGGTTTCGCACCGGCCAGCGCTTCAAGAGTAGCGACGGCACGCCGCGCTACATGGCGATGTACACCGTAGACCCCGGCGTGTTTGAAAGCGACATCTACAAAAAATCCGGCGGTGGCGGCACCGCGAGCCAGCGTTTTCGGGAAGCCTATAAAATCTGGATCCGCAATTTATTCGACACGGGTGAGGCCATACCGAATATCGGGCCGAATGAATTTCTGCTGGCACAGGACACCACGGACGGCAGCGCGCCGCTCGCGGCGGGCGTGCAACGCATGACTTGCGTGGGCCTGCATAAAACCACGCCGTTTCGTTGTTTGAGTGTGTTGCAATCGCCGCCGCAACCGCTGCCGGCCAACGCAATTTGTTACCGCGCTATCACCGCCCAGCAAGGGCCATTGTACTCATGAGCCATCACAGCGCCAGGCTGGTTGACCATCTTGTCAATCTCAAACCCTCACTACTCGATGGCGTGATCGGTAACAGCGCAACCATGGCGTTGCTTGACACCGTGGGCTGCGGCCTCTACGGCGCACATCAGCAATGGGGGCGTATTTTGCGCGCGCAAATCGTCGGCGAAGGCTCGCGCGGCAAGGCCACGCTGTTCGGCGAGAATGTCACGGTGGCGCCCTCGCGCGCGGCGCTGGCGAATGGCACCTCGGCGCACGGCATTGAGCTTGACGACATCATTCAGGGCGCGCTGGTGCATCCGGGCGCTTGCGTGGTGCCGGCGGCGCTTGCGGTGGCCGAAGAAGCCGGCGCATCGGGCGAGCGCCTGTTGCTCGGCATCATCGCGGGCTACGAAATGATGGCGCGGCTGGGTTTTGCGCTGGGCGCGGAGCACAACACGCGTGGTTATCACACCACCAGCGTCGCGGGGCCGATAGCCGCCACCGTCGCGGCGGGTATTGTGATGGGGCTGTCGGTGGATACGATTCACTCGGCCATCGGCATTGCGTGTTCAAGTGCGGGGGGCATCAAGGCGTTTACGCAAGGCACCGGCGGCATGGTCAAACGCATGCACGCGGGGCGCTCGGCGGAAACCGGCGTGCTGGCGTGCGAGTTGGCTGCGCGCGGGTTCACCGGCCCGATGGCGGCGATTGATGGTCACTTTGGATTGCTTGAGGTGATCGGCGGTTCGGATACGGCCGTGGAAGCGTTGACCAATAATCTGGGCAACGACTACGCGATTTCAAAGGTGTGGGTAAAGGCGTATCCGTGCTGCGGCTTGATTCATTGTGTGTCGCACGCGATTGAATCCATCCGCAAGGAAACCGCGCTCACCCCGGCGGACGTGCAAAAAATCGTTGTGCATACCAGCCGCCGCGCGGTGGAGCACAACGGCGACCCCAATCCGCAAGAGACCATGGCGGCGCAATACAGTATTCCCTACTGCGCCGGTGCTGCGGTGGTAAAAAACCCGCGTGATCCGGCGTCATTCGATGCGGACGGCCTGCGTGATGCGGAAATTCGCCGGGTCGCGGCGCTAACCCAACTGCGCATCGACGAAAAAATGGATGCGTTGTATCCCGCGCATTTTGCCGCGCGGGTGGAGGTGGTGTTGCGCGGCGAGCGCCAGTATGAGCGCACGGTGATTGATCCGCACGGCACCGCCAGCGACGCCTGCGACGCCGCCGAGATCGAAGCGAAGTTTCGTCTGCTGGCAAAACCCGCCAAGGACGCACAGCGCATGGAAAACGTCATCCATGCCGTGCGGGGTTTGCGCGGCGCGTCTTCGGTGGCTGCGTTCTCGGCGGCGTTGAATGGTTGATGGTCTCTATGCGATTGCCGAACCTTTGATTTATCCCACCCCGTTCGGGCTGAGCTTGTCGAAGCCCTCTCGCGTAACCACGCCCTTCGACAGGCTCAGGGCGAACGGCGTTGGTTTGTCGCGCATTGTGAATACTTCAATAGTGGCGTTGGGTTTGCTCGCCGGCGTGATGTCGGCCCACGCACAAACCTACCCCACGCGCCCGGTACGCATCATCGTGCCGTACGCGCCGGGCGGCGGCATCGATTTCGTCGGGCGGCTGACCGCGTTGCATTTGCAGCAACTCATGGGACAAAACTTCCTCGTGGATAATCGGCCGGGCGCGGGCGGCATTGTTGGCAGCGACGTGGTGGCCAAGGCCGCGCCGGACGGCTACACCCTGCTGGCGGTGCCGATCAGCCACGCGGTCAACGTCAGTCTTACGCCCAAAATGCCGTTCCATCCGGAAAAGGATCTGGCGCCCATTGTGCATATTGCTTCGACCGCGAACGTGGTGTTGTTGCATCCTTCCGTGCCCGCGCGTAACGCAGCCGAGCTGGTGAAGCTCGCGCGCGCGCGGCCCGGTGAACTGAGTTTTGCCTCCGGCGGCACCGGCAGTTCCACGCATCTGGCGACCGAACTCTTGAAGATGCTGGCGAAGATTGATCTGCTGCATGTGCCCTACAAAGGCGGCGGCCCGGCGCTGACCGATTTAATCGGCGGGCAAGTGTCGATGTATTTCGCCAGCCTGCCGGCGGCGGGGCCGCATCTGAAGACGGGCCGCGTGCGCGCGCTGGCGGTGTCGGGCAAGCAGCGCGTCGCCACTTTGCCGGATGTTCCCACGGTGAGCGAATCCGGCGTGCCCGGCTATGATTTCATCGGCTGGTACGGTTTGCTCGCACCTGCCGCGACACCAGCGGCGGTGCTTGCGCGCCTGAACGCCGAAGCCAATAAATTCATCAAGACCAAGGAATTTTCCGATCGCATCAGTGCCGATGGGGCAGAGCCTGCGGGCGGCACGGCTGAAGCGTTCGGCGCGCTGATCCGCGCGGATATCGTCAAGTGGGCCGCCGTGGTGAAGCACGCGGGATTGGCGGGCAAATGACGGCGCATCGATTCGGCATGACAGCGATCGCGTGTCTCGCATGCGGCATTGCGCACGCAGCCGACGCGCCGTTTCCAACCAAGCCGGTACGCATCATCGTGCCGTTTGCCGCAGGCGGCGGCACCGATTTGATTGCGCGCGCGCTCGGGCAAAAATTGTCCGAAGCCTGGGGCCAGCAAGTGGTGATTGATAATCGCGCGGGCGGCGGCACCTTGATCGGCTCCGAGATGGTGGCCAGAAGCGCGCCGGACGGACACACGTTATTGCTCACCGCCAACCCGCATACCACCAACCCCGCGCTGCATGCCAAGCTGCCGTACGACACCGTGCGCGATTTCTCAGGCATCACGCAAATCGCCGCGTCGCCGTTGGTGCTGACCGCGCATCCCTCATTGCCTGCGCGCAGCGTGCCCGAGGTAATCGCGCTCGCCAAACAACGGCCCGGTCAAATGAGTTACGGCACATCGGGTAACGGCGGGCCGCAGCATCTGGCCGGTGAAATGTTCAAGTTCATGGCGGGGGTGAGCATGATTCATGTGCCGTATCGCGGCGGTGCGCCCGCGATTGCCGATCTGCTGGCGGGACAAACGCAACTGATGTTCGGCAGCACCTTCACTGTGATTCCGCAGCACGCCGCCGGCAAATTGCGCGCGTTGGCGGTCACCTCAATGCAGCGCTCGGCCGCGTTGCCGAACCTGCCCACCGTTGCCGAAGCGGCGTTGCCCGGTTACGCCATGACCACGTGGTATGGTTTGTTCGCCGCGTCGACCACGCCGCGCGCGGTGATTGCCAAATTACATGCCGACGTGGCGCGCGCACTCAAAGCGCCGGACGTGATCGAACGCTTGAAGCGCGACGGCTCTGACGTAGTGGCCAACGAACCGGCGGCATTCGACGCCCACGTGCGCACCGAGATTGAAAACGCGCGGCGCATCGTCAAGGCGTCGGGTATGCGGCTAGATTAAAAATATTGTCTCTATTCAGCCTGAATCAGGCGAAGGTGGACGCCCTATGAAAGTCTGGCGCAGCACCTCGAACATATTATGACCCTGTTTGTGCATGGTATCGAGATAGGAGCGGATGGTGCAGAAGGTCTGCGCGCCCTGCATTGTGCGAAAG
>CAMDDY010000251.1 GCA_945893125.1 Bordetella parapertussis | reverse complement strand
GCCGAAGCCGCCGGCCGGTCCGCCGGCGGCGATCACCAGCAGATCATCCGGCGAGCGCAGCGCGCGATACACCTTGTCTTCGTCCTTGCGGCCCGCGACCGCGGCCTTGCCCACCGAGCGCCACTCGCTGCGCTTGACGCGCGCGACCTCGAAGATGTATTCGCGGATGTGCTGCTTGCTCCAGCCCGCCGCAGCGAATATTTCGCGGTGCTGTTTGGGAATCACAAAAGCGTAATTACCCTCCCAGATCGAATAGGTGAGCAAATTTCCGCGCACGGCGGCGGCGTAGGTGTCGAGAATTTCCTTCGGATCGTGCGTCCATTCGTTCATGATCTGATGCGGCGATTCGACTTGCAGTACGGTGACCGCCGAAGTACCCGCCGTTACGCCGCGTTCAACCGACAGCGGCAGCCACGGCGAGTCTTCCTCGTCCTCGGCCACGCAAAAGGTGAACTTGCCGGGGTGTCCCAAAGTGGAGCGGTCGAGCTGGCCGGGAATGCCGTTCAGCACATTGAGCAGTATCAGGCGCACGCTGCGGCCGATGGTGGCGTTGGCGCGGCACGCATTGGCGAGCGCGTTGTGCGTGGCGTTCATGCCGAGAGCGAGTCGGATTGGCCCGTTGACCACGATGAAGGGCGCGCTGCCGCCGGTACTCGCGGTGCTGCCGTGCAGCGCGTATTCGGGGCGGCACATCGCCTTCATGATGGCCGCGACCACCGGCATATATTCCGGCAGGCAACCCGCCATGACGGCGGCGATGGCGACTTTTTCAGCGGTGATGGTACGGCGGCGCACCGGCTCCACGCCGATCACATTTGCGGCATCGAGTTGCGCAGCGGCGAGAAAGCGCGCAACCGCGTCTTCGGTCGGCGCAACGATAGGCAATCCGTCGGTCCAGCCGTTGCGCTGGTAGAGCTCGTTGGCTTCCAGCGCATCGCTGACTTCGTAAATCTCGCTTGTAAATGCCGTGCTGCTCATGAGTTCGCCTTTTCAAAATACAAAAAGCCCGTATTGCCCATAAAATATTTGTGGGCTTACGGGCTTACGGTAACACCGGCTGGGCGGCGTTCGCGGCTGACGTTGCGCGCGGCGCCGGCCCGCTTCAGGATAGGGCTACGGGGCCGCCTGAATATTTGACGCTTGCTTGCCTTTTGGGCCTTGCGTTACCTCGAAGGTCACTTTCTGGCCTTCCTTGAGCGTTTTGAACCCGCCCATCTGGATTGCCGAGAAGTGAGCAAACAGATCTTCGCTCTTGTCGTCGGGCGTGATGAACCCATAGCCTTTGGAGTCGTTGAACCATTTCACGGTGCCAGTTGCCATGCTTCTTCCTTCCGAAAAATAAAATAACGCCTGCCGCTTTTGATACCGACTGACTGCTTTCCGGGTGGTTGCCGCACTGTACAGTGTGCAGAACCGCGCACAGAATTAAAGCATACACCAAATTTGCCGTTAACAACCGACCAGCCGTTTGTCGGCAAGCCACTTGAATTTTCCGTGATTCCGTCCAAAATAGAAGCCTATGTGCGGGTTTGGCGGATTTCCCTGAAATTGCTGATCCGCGTTGGTCGCTGGTGATTGTACTGAAAGCTTTTTTGAGTTATGTTTGATTATGGCAGGCAAACAACGCGATGACACAGTTCTGGAGGCCAAGCGGGCCAAGACCAAGCCGCCGCCCATGTTCAAGGTGATGATCCTGAACGACGACTACACGCCCATGGATTTTGTGGTGATCGTGTTACAAAAGTTCTTTGCGCTGGGCCGCGAAAAGGCCTTGCAGATCATGCTCAAGGTGCATCGCGAGGGCATGGGGGTGTGCGGCGTGTATTCCAGGGATGTGGCGGCTACCAAGGTGGATCAGGTGCGTTCGTACGCCAAACAGCACCAACATCCGTTACAGTGCATGATGGAAGAAAATTGAAAAACGTGAATCATGATTAGTCCCCGCAACCGTAATACAGAAGCCAATAAAGGACGCCGATGATTGCTCAGGAACTGGAAGTCAGCCTGCACATGGCCTTCATGGAGGCCCGTCAGAAGCGCCACGAATTTATTACCGTGGAGCATCTGTTGCTGGCGCTGGTCGATAACCCTTCGGCATCCGCAGTGCTGAAGGCCTGTGCCGCCGAGGTGGATGATCTGCGCAAGCAATTGGCGGAGTTTGTCACCGAACATACGCCGATTTTGGCGGGTGACGAGGTGGACACGCAGCCTACGCTGGGATTCCAGCGGGTGATCCAGCGCGCCCTTTTGCACGTGCAGTCGTCGGGCAAGAAAGAAGTCACCGGCGCCAACGTGCTGGTGGCGATCTTCGGCGAAAAAGATTCGCACGCGGTGTACTTCCTGAATCAAAAGGGCATTACGCGGCTGGACGTGGTGAACTTTATTTCACACGGCATCAGCAAAACGCCGCAGGCCTCGCCCGCAAAAACCGAAAACGAATCCGAGACCGAACAGGAAGCGCCGGCCGCCGGCGGCGCGCTGGAAAACTACACGCAAAATCTCAACGTGCTGGCGCAACAGGGCAAGATCGATCCGTTGATCGGCCGCGAAAAAGAACTCGAGCGCGCGATCCAGATACTGTGCCGCCGCCGCAAGAATAATCCCCTGCTGGTGGGCGAGGCGGGCGTGGGTAAAACCGCGATTGCCGAAGGCCTGGCCAAACGTATCGTCGATGACGCAGTGCCCGACATTCTGCAAAAAAGCACGGTCTACGCGCTCGACATGGGCGCGCTGCTGGCCGGCACCAAGTATCGCGGTGATTTTGAGCAGCGGTTGAAAGCCGTGCTGAAACAGTTGGCGGACAATCCGCACGCGATTCTGTTTATCGACGAAATACACACGCTGATCGGCGCGGGAGCGGCTTCCGGCGGCACGCTGGACGCCTCCAACCTGCTAAAGCCGGCGTTGTCGAACGGTCAACTGAAATGCATGGGCGCCACCACCTACACCGAGTTTCGCGGCGTCTTTGAGAAAGATCACGCGCTGTCGCGGCGTTTCCAGAAAATCGACGTGCTGGAGCCGTCGGTTGAAGAAACCGTGCAGATACTCAAGGGCCTCAAGTCGCGCTTCGAGGAGCATCACGGCGTCAAGTACATGGCGGCCGCGTTAACGGCGGCGGCCGAGTTGGCCGCGCGCTTCATCAACGATCGTCACTTGCCCGACAAGGCGATCGACGTGATCGACGAGGCCGGCGCCGCGCAACGCATTCTGCCGAAATCGAAGCAGAAAAAGATCATCAGCAAGCACGAAATCGAAGAGGTGGTGGCGAAGATCACGCGCATCCCGCCGCAAACGGTTTCGACCGACGACCGCAATTCGTTGAAGACGCTCGCGCGTGATCTCAAGTCGGTGGTGTTCGGTCAGGACAAGGCGATTGAAGCGCTGACCACCGCCATCAAAATGGCGCGCAGCGGCCTGGGTAATCCGTTGAAACCCATCGGCAGCTTTTTGTTTTCCGGCCCGACGGGCGTGGGTAAAACCGAAGTGGCAAAACAGTTGGCCTACGTGATGGGCGTGGAGCTGATTCGCTTCGACATGTCGGAGTACATGGAGCGCCACGCCGTGTCGCGGCTGATCGGCGCGCCGCCGGGGTACGTCGGCTTCGATCAGGGCGGTTTGCTCACCGAGCAGATAACCAAGCAGCCGTATTCAGTGCTGCTGCTCGACGAAATCGAAAAAGCGCACCCGGATATTTTCAACATCCTGTTGCAGGTGATGGATCACGGCACGCTCACCGACAACAACGGCCGCAAGGCGGATTTCCGCAACGTGGTGATTATCATGACCACCAACGCGGGCGCGGCCGAGTTGTCGAAATCCAGCATGGGTTTCGCGCCGAGCAAGCAAACCGGTGACGAAATGGTCGAAATCAAACGCATGTTCACACCGGAGTTCCGCAACCGGCTGGATGCGATGATTTCATTCGCCGCGCTGGATCGCGAGATTATTCTGCGCGTGGTGGATAAATTCCTCATGCAACTGGAAGATCAATTGCATGAGAAGAAGGTCGATATCACCTTCACACAGGCGTTGAAGGATCATCTGGCGAAAAAAGGCTTCGACCCGGCGATGGGCGCGCGGCCGATGGCGCGGTTGATCCAGGACACCATCCGCAGTGCGCTGGCTGATGAATTGCTGTTCGGCAAGCTGGTCAGCGGCGGCAAGGTAACGATTGATCTCGATGCGAACGAGAAAGTGAAGCTGGTGTTCGCCGAAGAGAAAAAGCCGGAAGCCAGCGTCGTCTGAGGGCGTGCAGGCCAAGCAAAAACCCCGGCTGGTCCGGGGTTTTTTGTTTGGCCCGTCGCGCGATTGGCGGTGTGCATTTTTCGCGGCATTGCTATACTGTTCGCCATCCCTGTTGAGATAAGGAGCTGCACATGAAACTGCAATGGATAGGCGCCGGCTGCGCCGCCGGGTTGATGGCGGGTGCTGCTTTGCCCGCACACGCGCAAGATGCTAATCCCAACGCCGCGCGCGCGTTGGCCGCGACTTGTTTCACCTGTCACGGCACCGAGGGACGCAGCGTGGGCGGCGTGCCGCCGAGTCTTGCCGGGCAAGGCAAGGCTTCGTTGTATCAGCAACTCAAGGATTTCAAGGACGGTAAACGTCCCGGCACCATCATGCATCAGCATGCCAAGGGCTACACCGATGCACAGCTTGAACAGATCGCAGGCTACTTTGCCGCCGTTAAACCCTGAACCTTAAACCGTGAGACCTGACGCAAACAGGAGACGACATGACCATTTCCAGACGTGAATTCATGCAGTGGAGCGCGGCGATAGGCGCGACGACAATGGCCGGGTGCGCCGGCATGGGCGGCGGCAGCGCCGGCCGCGTGGTGGTGATCGGCGCGGGCATCGGCGGCGGCACGGCGGCGAAATACGTAAAAATGTGGGCGCCGGATATAGACGTGACCGTGGTTGAGCGCGAAGCCGGATTTATCTCATGCCCGATCAGCAACCTGGTGCTCGCGGGCAACACCACGATGAATGAAATCTCGCGCGACTACAGCGGGCTGGCCAATCGTGGTGTCAATGTCGTGCGCGACAATGCCGTGGCCATTGATCCGGTTGCGAAAACCGTGCGTCTTGCGGGCGGAAGCACGCTCGGCTACGACCGCCTGATCGTGTCGCCCGGCGTGGATTTTATTTACGACACGATCCCGGGACTGAACAACGCAGCGGCGCAAAACCAGGTGCTGCACGCATGGAAGGCGGGTCCGCAAACGCTGACGCTGAAAAAACAACTGGAGTCGATGCCAGACGGCGGAGTGTTCGTATTTCACATTCCGCTCGCGCCGTACCGTTGCCCGCCCGGGCCGTATGAGCGTATCTGCCAGGTGGCGGATTATTTCAAGCGCGCGAAGCCGAAATCAAAAATCATCGTGCTCGATTCCAATCCCGATCTGGTGTCGAAGGCGGGCTTGTTCCGCGGCGCGTGGAATAACCTTTATAAAGGCATGATCGATTATCGTCCCAACAGCGAAATCGCCGATGTGGATGTGAAAGGCATGACCATCAAGCTGCAATTCGGCGATGTCAAAGGCGACGTGCTTAACGTGGTGCCGCCGCAGCGCGCGGGCGATATCGCGCGGCAGGCGGGTCTGATCACGGCAAACAACCGCTGGTGCGGCGTGGACTGGATGACCTGCGAATCCGTCAAAGTGCCGGGTGTGCATGTGCTGGGTGATGCCACGTTATCGGCCAACGCGATGCCGAAGTCCGCGAGCATGGCCAACCAGCACGCCAAGGTGTGCGCGGCGGCGGTGATTGCCTTGATCAAGGGCCAGCCGGTCAACCCCGCGCCGATGATGATGAATACCTGCTACAGCTTCGTCGATGCAAAAAACGTGATTCACGTTGCGTCGGTGCATGCGTACAGCGCGGCGGATAAAACCATGTCCGTGGTGAAAGGCGCCGGCGGCGTGTCGGATAAACCCAGTGAACTGGAAGGCCATTACGCGTGGGGCTGGGCGAAAAATATCTGGGCGGACTCCTTGGCGTAGGGGCGGGCGCCCTTTATTTTGCGCGCGAGGCGCCTCGCGGCGGAATAAACCACAGGGTTGCCGCGACCACCAGTGCAAACGTGGTGTAGAGCAGCGTGAAAACCCATTCGGGTAGCGCGAAAAACATCCATTGATGTAGCCAGCGCGCGATAAAGCTTTTTTCACTGGCGGCGCCTCGTAGCGCATCTTCCCACTCGGTCAGCGGACAGTCGATGCCGAGCATCGACTCGCAGGCCACGAAAGCAATCGCGATCAAATGCGCAAGGCGAAAGGCGGGGTTGCGTATCCATCGCCAACTTCGCCACGCGCCTATCCATATCAACAGCAGTTCGCCGGCGACAAACAGCACAAACAGAAAGTGCATGAGCAGAATCGCGTCGGCGAGCAGGGAGTTCATGAGTGATGAGTGCTAAGTGTTTAGTGTTGAGTTGGAAATTTCCTGCGCAGTGCGCGCCACGCTTCAACTCAACACTCAAAACTCAACACTCAACATTTATCTTGCCACCGGCCGATTGCGGTCGCTCACCCACTCGCTCCACGAACCGGGGAACAAGCGCGAGCCTGCGAGCCCCGCCACTTCCATCGCCAGTAGATTGTGGCAGGCGGTGACGCCGGAGCCGCATTGATGCACCACGCTGGCGGGTGCGTGGTCATTGAGCGACGATGCGAATTCGGTTTTTAACATCGCCACCGGCTTGAAGCAGCCATCGTCCGCGAGATTATTTTTGAAGAAACGATTCAGCGCGCCGGGAATATGCCCGGCCACCGGATCCAGCGTTTCGTTTTTGCCGCGAAAGCGGTCGGGGCTGCGCGCGTCGAGAATGCGCAGCTTTTTGTGATCGAGATTGGCCGCCACCTCGTTCACGCTTACCGCCGACTGCGGGTTGGGATTGGGGTTGTAGGTGGTGGGTTTGATCGTCGGAAACTCGGTGGTGACGGGCTTGCCTGCCTTGACCCACGCATCGATGCCGCCATCGAGTACCGCCGCGTTAGTGTGCCCGACCCAGCGCAGCATCCACCACAGGCGCGAGGCATACACGCCGCCCGAACTGTCGTAGGCGACGATCTGTTTGCTGTTGTCGATGCCCAGCGCGGCGAGCCGCAGCGTGAACGTAATCGGATGCGGCAGGGGATGCCGCCCGTTGATGCCGGTCTTGGGGCCGGACAGGTCTTCGTCGAGATGCAGAAAGCGCGCCCCGGGAATATGTGCTTGCGCGTAGGCGCGGCGACCGGCTTCGTAGTCGGCGAGATCGTGACGGCAGTCGCACACGATCCAGTTCGCGTCGTTCACGTGCGCGGCGAGATCGCTTGCTGAAATCAAGGTGCTGAAACTCATCGTGGGCCTGATTGCAAAGTTGCACGGGGAGGCAACGGTAATCGAAAAAAATTCCGTTGCAAAGCAGGCGGCGTGAAAATGGCGGTGTGGGGGGTGTTCAGATCGCGGTAACTATTTGTTTTTATTGAAAAATTATTTTTTATGCTGCGCCGTGACGTGCGGCTCGATTTCGCGCCGCAAAAATTCATGGAAGTGCTGCATGCCGTCTTCCAGCGGCGATTGATACGGGCCGGCGTCGCTGACGCCTTGCTGATACAGGGCTTTGCGGCCCGCCGTCATGCGATTGATGATGTCGCGATCTTCGATAGCGGTTTCGCGATAGGCGGCCTGCTCGGCGTCGATGAATTCGCGCTCGAACAGCACAATCTCTTCGGGATAATAAAACTCGACCAC
>CAMDDY010000250.1 GCA_945893125.1 Bordetella parapertussis | reverse complement strand
GCAGCGACGGCATGCGCTGCGGGCTGGTAACCGCGACCGCGCGTATCTTTCCCGCCTTGACCAGTGGTATCGACGGCGGCATCGCGGTTAATCCTATCGGCACCTGGCCCGATACGGTCGCCAGCACCGCCGGCATGGCGCTGCTATAGGGCACGTGCTGAATATCGAGGCCCGCCAACAGCTTGAGCAGCCGTTCACCGGTGAGATGCGGCGTACTGCCCGCGCCGGCTGATCCGTATTGCAATTTTTGCTTCTTGCCGAGCGCGATCAGTTCAGTGAGGTTTTTCGCCGCCGTGCCGGGATTGACGAAAATGATATTCGGGCTGGTGCCGGCATTGATGATCGGCGCGAAATCCTTGAACGCGTTGTAGCCGGGTTCCTTGTAGAGGCTTACGCCCACTACGTACTGGCTGCTGTTGCACAACAGCGTGTGGCCATCCGGCGTGGCGCTCACCGCGATGCGCGTGGCAATCGTGCCGCCCCCGCCGGCCCGGTTATCGATCACCACCGATTGACCGAGCTGCTCGGACAGCTTCTGCCCGACCAGGCGCGACATCACGTCGATGGGTCCGCCTGCGGCGCCCGCCGCGAGTATGCGGATGGTTTTGCTGGGCCAGCCATCGTTGGCTGGGGCGGCAAAAACCGGGGTGCCGCACAGTACCGCAAGTGCCATCACAACGACTATTGATTTCGCGTGCATGACTTATCCTTTCTGTGAGTGGCTGATCGATAGGATTGATTCTGGCATTGTAAGTCAGACCGGCGCGGGATACACACCGGCGGCGCGCGTCTTTCAGGATGCTGGCCGAAACCCGAATATACGCTCGAAGCGCTTGCAAAACCCATCCCACGCATGCGGATTAATCAACCGCGGCGGACGTCCTCCGCGCAGAATCTGCGCGACCTGATCCGCATTCCACTCGGCCATGTTAATGCGCGAATCATGTGTGATGCCGGCGGTGTGATAGGTGGCGATCAGGTTCTTGAATGATAGCAGCGGATGATCCAGCGCCGGCGGTTCGTCGTTCCACGTATCGATGCCCGCGCCGCTAATGTGGCCGGACGTCATCGCATCAGCGAGCGCCATTTCATCGACTATGCCGCCGCGCGCGGTGTTAATCACAATCGCGCCGGATTGCATCAACGCCAGCGCGCGGGCGTCGATCAGGTTGTGCGTAGACTTGTCGTAGGGACAGTGCGTTGTCACAAAGCGCGACTCTTTCAGCAACGTATCGAAATCCACCTTGGTCGCGCCCTTAGCCAGACATTGCTCCGCCGTCAGATACGGATCACACGCCAGCACGCGCATTTGCAAGCCCAGCCCGCAGATGCGCGCGACACGCCCGCCCACTTCACCCAACCCGATGATGCCCACCGTGCGGCCTTTGGCATTCCAGCCCTTGAAGGCTTCGCGCTTGACACCGCGCTCGGTGCGCAGCGAGCGATCGGTCTGCGGAATGTTCTTGGTCAGCGACAACATCATCCCCACCGCATGCTCCGCCACCGCATCGGCGTTACCACCCGACTGATTCACCACCAGCACACCCGCCGCAGTACACGCCGGCACATCCACTGTGTCGTAACCCGCGCCGCTGGTCGATACCACCAACAGATCAGGGCAGCGCACGAGCAGCGGCGCCTTGGCGTGATACTGCTCAGGCACCTCCTGCCGCGTCGAGGTAATGCAATAGGCGTGCGACGCCGACATCGCACCCCAGTTGTCCGCCTCCGGGCCTTTGAAATCGAGGCGATACAGGGTGATTTCTTTTATTTTGTCGAGGGAATCGGCGACGTTTGGCGTCTTGCCGTCGTCGAACCAGAAGATGGTTTTGGTGGGTTTGGAGGCGGTGTGGGTCATGGAAAGTCCGTTATTGGAATTGTTCTGATTCGTTACTGCGGCCTAATTCTGACGCAAGGGACAGCCGCTTGTTACCGCGATCGCGCAGGGCGCGAACGAACCATCGCAGGCACGCGAAATGAACGCACCGCCGGTTTCGGCTTCGCATTACTCGATCTGAATTCTCGCCGTTTTCACGGTCTGCGCCCACTTCGCCAGCTCGCTCTTGAAGTAAGCAGAAAATTCTTCGGGCGTACTGCCCACCGGATCAGCGCCGCCCTCCACCAGTTTATTGCGCACCTCCGGCGCCGCCAGCGCGCGGGCGACTTCGGCTTGCAGCCGCGCCACGATTTCCTTTGGCGTGGCGCCCGGCGCGAACAGCGCGTGCCAGTTGCCGGCTTCATAGCCGGGAACCACTTCGGACACGGTTGGTACGTTGGGCAGCAGCGCCAAACGCTTGGCGCCGGTAGTCGCCAGTAAGCGGAGTTTGCCGGCGTTTGCGAGCGGCAATGAGGTCAGCGGGTTATTGAACGAGAACTGCACCTGTCCCGCGACAAGATCGGCTATGCCTTGTGCGGTACCTTTGTAAGGCACATGCGTGGGCTCGATGCGGGCGAGCCGCGCGAGCAGCAAAACGGCAAGATGGTTTGCACTGCCGATGCCGGATGAGGGGTACATCAGTTGCCCGGGCTTCGCCTTGATCAGCGCGAGGAGTTCTCCCGTCGTGCGCACCGGCAGCGCGGGATGCGCCAGCACCGCGAAGGGGGACGCGATGATCTGCGTCACGGGCACCAGGTCACGCTCCACGTCGTACGGCAATTTACGAAAAACACTGGGGTTCATCGAGATGGTGCTGGTCACCAGCAGCAGCGTGTGCCCGTCGGGCGGTGCGCGCGCGACAATCTCGGTACCGATGATGGTCGAAGCGCCGGCACGGTTGTCGACCATCAACTGCTGACCGAGCGCTTCGATCATGCGCGGCGAAATCGTGCGTGCAGTCATATCCGTTGGCCCGCCGGCCGGGTAAGGCACCACAACGCGTATGGCCTTGACCGGAAAGCGCGCGGCGCTTTGTGCCTGCACCACGGTTGGCAGACCGAGCAGCGCTGTAACCGCCACGGCGCGGCCTATTCCATCAATCATCACCCGCATATATCTTGAGATAAGAAGACCGCCCCCCATCCGCCGCAATCGTAGTCCCGGTCAACATCCGCGATTCATCCGACGCCAGAAACACCACGATCGCGGCGATATCAATCGGGTTACCCACGGAAAACGGATACAGCTTCTGCACGATCATGCGTTCCTTGACAGCGCCGGTGGGTTTTTCGGCCTGCATCCATTCCTTGTTTTCATAACGCTTGATGGCGCGCTCGGTGCGGATGCTGCCGGGGCCGATGGCGTTGGCGCGGATATTGTGCTGCACGTATTGCGCAGCGAGGGTTTTGGTGAACGACATGATGCCGCCCTTCGCCGCCGCGTACGCGGGCCGGTAGAGGCCGGTCATGCCCACCATCGATGAAAAGTTGATGATCGAGCCGCCACCGTTTTTGATCAAGTGCGGGATGCCGTGCCGGCAGACCAGAAACGGATGCAGCAGATTGAGCGTGATGGTTTTGTGCCAGATGTCGAGGCTCATTTCATGCACGGGCACATCTTCAAGCACGGAACCGCCGGCGCAGTTGACCAGCACGTCGAGCTTGCCGAACTTCGCGACGGCCGTGTCTATCGCTTGTTTGACGGCAGCATCCTGCGTGACGTCGGCCTTGATGAAGATCACGTCGCCGCCGGCGTCCTTGATTTCCTGCTCGGCGCGTTTGCCTGCTTCTTCGTTGATGTCGACGATGGCAACGCCGCGCGCGCCCTCCTTGATGAATTCGAGGGCGCTGCATTTGGCGATGCCTGCGCCGCCGCCGGTGAGGAAGGCTACTTTTCCGTTGAGTCTGGGCATGATAGTTATCGTATTAAATATCGTTTAAAAACAATTACTTGCCAAAATACTGATGATCTCTCGACCTACAAACCATCACTTGATCTTGATCCCCGCCGCCGCCACCACCTTTGCCCACTTCTGTAAATCCGTCGCCATCGCGACACCAAACTCTTCCGGCGTGCCGGTGCGCGGTTCGGCGCCTTCGTTGGACAGTTGTTTGCGGGTTGCCGCGCCATTCAGGTAATCGTTGATCTCTTTGTTAAGGCGCGCCACCACGGATTGCGGCAACCCGGCGGGGCCGATCACACCGTACCAACCGCTGACTTCATAACCGGCGATACCGGCTTCGTTAATCGTCGGTATATCCGGCAACGCAGTCGCACGCGTCGTGGTGGTCACGCCCAATGCGACGAGTTTGCCCGAACGCACATGCGCGACGGATGACGGTATCGACGGAAACAAAAATTGGATATGGCCGCCCATCAAATCCACCAACGCAATCGCCTGACCTTTGTACGGCACATGCACGTAATCGACTTTGGCCATCACCTTGAACAACTCGCCCGACATGTGGCTGGGCGAACCCACGCTCGACGAACCGTAACTCAGTTGCCCCGGTCGCGCGCGCGCAATCGCCGCGAATTGCTTGACCGTGCGCGCCGGCAGCGAGGGGTGAACCACCAGCACGTTGGGCACATTCGCGACGATCGCGATCGGCGAAAAATCTTTCAGCGGATCAAACGGCAGTTTGGCGTATACCGAGGCATTGATGACAAAACCTTCGGGAATCATCTGAATGGTGTAGCCGTCCTTCGCCGATTTCGCCGTGAGCTCACCGCCGATGATGTGATTGGCGCCGGGGCGATTCTCAACCACCACCTGCTGCTTGAAGGTTTCGGAGAGCCGCGCGCCCACCGCTCGCGCGAGGATGTCGGTGGCGCCGCCGGGGGTTACGCCCACAATCATGCGGATGGATTTGTTGGGGTAGTCTTGCTGGGCCAATGCGGCGCCGGCAATAACAACCAACACTGCATTTACCAGACACCCGGCTGCAATTTTCATGCTCATGGCTACACCCCCATTCGTTGTTCCCGATGCATCCGCACCACATCAATCACCGTAGGATGGGTGCTGGCCAATGGCCAGTACCCATCCTACGCAATTACAAGCTGGCCACAAACGTCTCAATCAACGGATTAATTTTCTCCGGAAACTCCGTCAGCGGAAAATGCCCCACGCCCGGCAACTTGATGTACTGCGAACCCGGTACCGCTTCGTGAATTTCTTTTTCATACTCGGGCGGGCTGCCGTGATCGTTCAGCCCGCGCAGTATCAGCATCTTCGGTTTAAACGATGAAATGCGGTCGCGCACGTCGAAGGCGTCGATGGTTTTGATATCGTGGTATTGCGACATCGGGCCCACTTTCTTGTGGCATTCCATCAGGTGCGCGCGCAGGCCGGGCTCGACAAACTGCATCGCGCGCATCTGAAACGCCAGCCATTCGTCGTAGGCTTTCGGGTCGCGCGGCTCCTTGGCGGCGCGCAGGCGCATTTCAAACGTGTCCGGGGCGCGCGTCTTGGGCTTGGCGGCGACGGTCATGATCACCACGCCTTTCACCTCGTCCGGATAGTCCAGGCCGTATTGCAGCGCAATCGACGCACCCAGCGTGTAGCCGATCAGCACCAGGTCTTTTTTCTTGTCCTGTCCCCATAACCAGCCGCGCACCCACTCGGTATAGCGCGCCACATCCACGCAGCGCTCGCCTTCGAGATGCCCCGGCAAGGTCGGCGCAATGCTGCCTTTGAAATGTTTGAGTTGCGGAATATACGCGTCAGCGCAGGCGCCCGCGCCGGGGCCGTGGATAAAGACGAGTTGCGGCATACAAAAATCCTTCAATGGGTTCAGGGTAAATTCGGCAATAGATGAAGCATAGCGCAATTTTGCGCTTTCTCATGTAGCCTTGGGTAATCGATAATACTTGCCGGTCCACACCAACGGAGAATCTCTTATGATGCCCGCCGAATTTGATGTCACAGGGAAAGTCGTCTTAATCACCGGCGCCGCGCGCGGCATCGGCAAGGGCATTGCCCATGTCCTGGCCGAGGCCGGCGCCGACATTGCGCTGAATGCGCTGACGAACAAGTATGTGAACGATACCGCGGCGGACATTGCCAAGGCTTCCGGCAGAAAAGTGCTGCCCGTCATCGCCGATGTCACCAAGCCGGACGAGGTGCGGCACGCGGTGGATGCCGTGCTCAACAGCTTCGGGCGCATCGACGTGCTGGTGAATGCGCTGGGTGATTCGATACGCAAGCCGCTCGCCGTGCTGCCCGGCAAGGAAGACGTGGCTGCGGTGACTGACGATGAGTTGCGCTTCATCATGGACATCAACCTGACCGAGGCGCTGCTGTGTACGCGCGCCGTCGGCCCGCACATGCTGGCGCGCCAATCCGGAAAAATTATCAACATCGCGGCGTGGACCGCGCATCAGGGCGGACGCGACATGGTGCTGTACACCACCGCAAAAACCGCGCTCGCCGGATTCACGCGCGCGCAGGCGCTCGAATGGGCGCCGTATAACATCCATGTGAATGCCATTGCGCCGGGCATGTTTCCGGATGTGGTGACCTCCGGCGAAGAGCGCATGAAGCAATCCGCGCAGCGCGCACTGCAAACCGTGCCGCTGCGGCGTCCCGGACGGCTGCGCGAAGTGGGTTTGCTCGCGCTGTATCTCGCGTCCAGCGCTTCGGATTACATGACCGGCCAAACGATATTGCTCGATGGCGGTTTGGGGCTGTAGCGTCGTACACATGCGAAGATTGTCTGTGTTACGCGAAGTGCCGATGGTGCTGATGCTGGCGGCAATCCTGCACGCAAGTGCGGTGCTGGCCGCCGAAGCCTACCCGATAAAACCCGTGCGCATCATCGTGCCCTCCGGCGCGGGCGGCGCGGATGATGTGGTGGCGCGCATCCTTGCGGCCAAATTGAGCGAGCTGTATGGCCAGCAATTCGTCTTGGAAAACCGGCCCGGCGCCGGCGGCATCGTTGGCCACGCGCAGGTTATCAAGGCCGCGCCCGACGGTTACACCTTGCTGCTGGGCGCGCGCTCCATGGCCGGCACGCGTTTCGTCAACGCACAGGTGAACTCGGATGTGCTGCGCGATTACACACCGATTTCGCTGCTGGAACACTCGCATTTTGTGATGCTGGTGCATCCATCGGTGCCCGCGCGCAACGTGAAAGACTACATCGCGCTGGCCCGCGCGCGCCCCGGAAAAATGACCTACGCCAGCCTCGGCACCGGACAAACCACCTATTGGTGCGTGACACTGTTTAACAGCATGGCGCGCATCAACGCGGTTGAGATTCCCTACAAAACCGGCGTCTCGGCCATCGTGGATTTGATCGCGGGGCAGGTGGATTACTTTTTCCCCTCGGCGGTGCTGGCACTCGCCAACCGAGAAAAGCTGCGCGCGCTGGCGGTAACCGGCAGCGAGCGTTCAGCGCTGCTGCCCGACGTGCCCACCCTGAGCGAGGCGGCGCTCCCCGGTTATGACATGCCGTCGTCGCGCACGCTGCTGGGGCCCGCCGGCATGCCGCGCGACATCGTGGCATCGCTCAACGCCGCCGTTGGCCGTGCTCTGGCGGCGCCGGATTTGCGCG
The DNA here is from genome assembly GCA_945893125.1 of Bordetella parapertussis. Classification (GTDB taxonomy): domain Bacteria; phylum Pseudomonadota; class Gammaproteobacteria; order Burkholderiales; family SG8-41; genus UBA5216. The sequence goes on along the minus strand of CAMDDY010000250.1, from coordinate 308 downwards.
AGCGGTTTATGAAAGCGGGTTCGCAACCGGCGCCCAGCAGTCCGGAAGCGCTGGCCAAACTGTACGCCGCATGGGCAGCCGATTTTGCCCGCATCGCCAAGGATGCGGGAATCAAACCGCAGTAGCGGCAGCGCGCCGGCTCATTTCACCCGCGCGCGGCTCGCTGGAATTTTGGTTCGGCTCTGCAGATAACCGCCAAAAATCAGCAGCCCTGAATTCGACAGGAACACGGTCTTGAAGCCGAACGCCGCTCCCACGCTGCCGAAGAACACCGGGATCACCACGTGCGTCACGCTGCGCAAGGTTTT
>CAMDDY010000249.1 GCA_945893125.1 Bordetella parapertussis | reverse complement strand
AATTGGGCAATGCCGCTTCGGTCATGTCCAGCCTTGGAAAGGATCGCAATCTGATACCGTTCGTCTTGGGTGAGGTGTGTGTAGTTCATTCTTGGCAACTTTAACTTGGTGGTCGAGGGGCTCGGATGCTATCGCACCTCGCCCACCCCACCTATTAATCAGAGTTGCACTTCGAATTTGAACTCGCGAACGTAAACGAGGTAACTTAACATGACAACCGACACCCAATCCTCAGCGCAGACCGACGGCTTTCACTTGCTCATCGATGCGCTCAAGCTCAATGGCCTCGACACCATTTTCGGCCTGCCGGGCATACCCATCACAGACTTGACCCGCATGGCGCAGGCCGAAGGCATGCGCATGATTTCGTTCCGTCATGAGCAGAACGCCGGCAACGCCGCCGCCATCGCCGGCTTTCTGACGCAAAAGCCCGGCATCTGCCTGACCGTCTCCGCGCCCGGCTTCTTGAACGGCCTGAACGCACTGACCAACGCCACCACCAACTGCTTTCCGATGATTCTGATCAGCGGTTCCTCTGAACGCGAGATCGTTGACCTGCAGCAGGGCGACTACGAAGAAATGGATCAGCTCGCCATCGCCAAGCCGCTGTGCAAGGCGGCCTTCCGCGTGCTCAATGCCGAGGACATCGGCGTAGGCGTTGCACGCGCGATCCGCGCGGCTGTGTCGGGCCGCCCCGGTGGCGTCTACCTCGACCTGCCCGCCAAGCTGTTCGCGCAGAGCATGGATGCCGAAGCCGGCAAGGCATCGTTGATTAAAGTGGTGGATCCCGCGCCGCGCCAGATACCCGCGCCCGACGCGGTGCAGCGCGCGCTTGATCTTTTGAAGAGCGCCAAGCGTCCGCTGATTATTCTGGGCAAGGGCGCGGCCTACGCACAGGCCGACGCGGACATCCGTGCGCTGGTCGAGAAAACCGGTATCCCCTATCTGCCCATGTCGATGGCCAAAGGCCTGCTGCCCGACACGCACCCGCAATCGGCGGCGGCGGCACGCTCGTATGTGCTGCCCGAAGCCGATGTGGTGCTGATTATCGGCGCGCGTCTGAATTGGCTGTTGTCGCACGGCAAGGGCAAGACGTGGGGCGGCAAGAATCACAAAGCGTGGGGCGGGCAGAAATTCGTGCAGATCGATATCTCACCTCAGGAGGCCGACAGCAACGTGCGCATTGATGCGCCGGTGGTCGGTGACATTGGGTCGTGCGTGGCGGCGATGTTAAACAGCATCAACGCCGCGGGTGGCAGTGGTACACCGTGGCCGAAGCCGTCCGCCGACTGGCTGGGCGCCATCGACGAGCGCAAGAGCAAGAACATCGCCAAAATGGGCGAAACGCTGGCGAAGAACCCCACGCCGATGAATTACCACAGCGCGCTGAATGTGATGCGCGACATTTTCACCGCCAACCAAGATGCCATACTGGTCAACGAAGGTGCGAACGCACTCGACTTCACCCGCAGCATCGTTGACATGCACCAACCGCGCAAGCGTCTGGATGTCGGAACCTGGGGCATCATGGGCATCGGCATGGGCTTTGCCGTGGCGGCGGCCGTGGTCACCGGCAAGCCGGTGATCGCGGTGGAGGGCGACAGCGCGTTTGGATTCTCCGGCATGGAAGTCGAGACCATCTGCCGCTACAACCTGCCGGTGTGCGTGGTGGTGTTCAACAACAACGGCGTCTACAAAGGCACCGACGTAAATGCCAGCGGCGGCACAGATGTAGCACCCACCGTATTCGTCAAAAACGCGCGCTACGACAAAATGATGGAAGCCTTCGGCGGCGTGGGTGTGCATGCCACAACGCCGGCGGAACTGCGCAAGGCAGTTGAGGAAGCCGTGCGTTCGCGCAAACCCACGCTGATCAATGCCGTGATCGACGAAACCGCCGGCACGGAGAGCGGACGTATCACCAGCCTGAATCCAACCGCTGCAAAAAAGAAGTAAGGTCAACACCCGCCGCAAAGGCGCAAAGAACACCACGCAAAGAAGTTCAAGGTTTTCTTTGCGTTTCCTTTGCGTCTTTGCGCCTTTGCGGTGAAGCGGTTGGTCAGGCCTTCCCGCGCAGCTTATTCACCAGCGGCCACAGCAGCATCACCAGTCCCAGGGTCATGATGCTGCCCACCAGCCCGTTGGCGAAAAATACCGAAAAGTCGCCCTGCGATCCCTTGATCGCATTGCGAAAACTGTCTTCCGCGCCCTTGCCCAACACCAGCGCCAGCACCATCGGCGCCATCGGGTAATCAAGCTTCTTGAACACGTAGCCGACCACGCCGAACGCCAGCATCAGCCACACTTCAAAAATAGCGTTATGCACGGTGTACGCGCCGATGGCGCAGATCACGATAATCACCGGTGCAATAATCGAAAACGGGATGCGTAAAATCGCCGCGAACAGCGGCACGCAGGTCAGCACGATAATCAGCCCCGCGATATTGCCCAGGTACATGCTGGCGATCAGGCCCCACACGAAATCTTTTTTCTCCACGAACAGCAACGGACCCGGCTGCAGGCCCCAGATCAGCAAGCCGCCGAGCAGCACCGCAGCCGTGGGCGAACCCGGAATGCCGAGTGAGAGCATCGGCAGCAATGCCGAAGTGCCCGCCGCATGCGCCGCGGTTTCCGGCGCGATCACGCCTTCGATTTGCCCGGTGCCGAATTTCGCGCCATCGGGCGACATGCGTTTGGCGATGCCGTAGCTCATGAACGATGCCGGCGTGGCGCCGCCCGGCGTGATGCCCATCCAGCAACCCACCAGGCAACTGCGCACCGACGTCAGCCAATACTTGGGCAATTTCTTCCACGTCTCGATGACGATCTTGGGATCGATACGCGCGCTGCTACCGGAAAACGCCAAGCCCTCTTCCATTGAAATCAGGATCTCGCCGATGCCAAACAAGCCGATCACCGCAATGAGGAAATCAAAGCCGCGCAACAGCTCCAGCGAACCGAAATTGAGGCGCTGCTGCCCGGTCATATTGTCCATGCCGACGCAGGCGAGCGCAAAGCCCAGCATCATCGCCGCCAACGTCTTCCACGGCGAGCCCTTGCCCATGCCGATGAAACTGCAAAAGGTGAGAAAGTAAACCGAGAAAAATTCCGGCGAACCAAATTTCAGCGCCAGTTTGGCGATCAAGGGGGCTAAAAAGGTAATCATCACCACCGCCACGAACGCGCCGATGAATGAGGAGGTGAAAGCCGCCGTCAGCGCTTCGCCCGCGCGGCCCTGTTGCGCCATCGGGTAGCCGTCAAAGGTGGTGGCCACCGACCACGGTTCGCCGGGTATATTGAACAGAATCGAAGTGATCGCCCCGCCGAACAGCGCGCCCCAGTAAATGCACGATAGCATGATGATCGCCGAGGTCGGCGGCATGGTGAAGGTCAGCGGCAGCAAAATCGCAATGCCGTTGGCGCCGCCCAGCCCCGGCAGCACGCCAATAATGACACCGAGTATGACGCCGATGAACATCAGCATTAGGTTAAACGGCGACAACGCAACGGAGAAACCATGAAACAGCGCGTTTATTTCTTCCAAACTTGTTCCCCCGAAACGCTTTGATGCGGCGCCAAACCTACAACCCGAACAGGCTGAGCGGATCGAACCAACTGCCCTTATGCAGTGATACTTTGAACCAGAGTTCAAACATCACGTACACCACCACGCTGATCGCGACCCCCAGTGCAATGGACTTGCCCCAGGCGTATTTCCCCAGCCATACCATGAATACCGTGATGTACACCGCCGAGGCCAGGTAAATACCGAATAACTGCACACCCAGCACATAGACGGCCGCGGGGATCAGCACCGCCATGACCTGACGCAGTTGCACGGTGGTGACGAACGCTTCACGGGCATTGGATATACGACCGCGCAGCGCCTGCACCAGCGTCACCACGCTCGCGACCACGATCATCGCATTAATATAGAATGGGAAATAGCCCGACTGCGGGCCCTCTTCCGACCAACCCGCGCCCAGCCTATAGCTCGCGATGCCGAAAGTCAGCCCAAACAGCAGCAGCAATCCCGCCACCGCGATTTCCATGGTGCGATTGCTCACCACGGGCCGCTCTTCGGTCTTTGGATTTTGCTCGGAACTCATGATTAACCTTACGCGAAGCGCGGCACGAACCTGCGTCCCGCGCGTTGGTGTGCGTGACTACGGCTTCGCGAGGAATCCCGCCTCTTTCATCAGTTCGCGATGCAATTTTTCGTTCTTTTCAACCCACGCCGCGTATTCCTTGCCGCTCATGGAGGTTTGGTTGAACGCGCCGTCTTCCATGAATTTTTTCCACTCCGGGGTATCACGCACTTTTTTCAGCAGATCAACATAAAAACCGACCTGTTCCGGCGTCACGCCCGGCGCCATGAAAATGCCGCGCAACATCACGTAGTCGGTGGGCACGCCGGATTCGGTACACGTCGGAATGTCATACCAGGACATGGTCGCCGTCACCTTGGTTTTGTACGGCATGCGCGTATCGTCGAACACGCACAACGGGCGCAGCGTACCCGCGCGCCATTGCGCCACCGCTTCAATCGGATTGTTCACCGTCGAATCGATGTGCTTGCCGACCAGTTGCACCGCCACGTCCCCGCCGCCCTTGAACGGCAGATAGGTGAACTTGGTACCGGTGGCTTTTTCCAGACCCACCGTGATAATTTGATCTTCCTGCTTGGAACCGGTACCGCCCATCTTGAACCGCTTGGGCGCATCCGCTGCCGCCGCCTTCGCCGCCGCGATGAATTCCTTTGCGGTTTTGTGCGGCGACTCGGCATTCACCCACAGCACGAACTGATCCAATGCCATCATCGACACCGGCGTCATGTCTTTCCAGTTAAACGGCACGCCCGTCGCGAGCGGCGTGGTGAACAGATTGGACAGCGTGATAATGATCTTGTGCGGATCGCCCTTGGCTTCTTTCACCGCGAGAAAACCTTCCGCGCCCGCGCCGCCCGATTTATTCACCGGGATCAGCGACTGCTTCATCAGATTGTGTTTGGCGACGATGCCCTGAATCAGACGCGCCATTTGATCCGCGCCGCCCCCGGTACCCGCCGGGATGACAAACTCAACCGGCTTCGTCGGCTCCCAGGCAGCCGCGTTTGCAACTTGACCGCCGGTCAAACACGCGACCGCTACCGGCACAACCACGAGGCGCAATGCCGCGAAAACGTTTCTGTTCATGATTTCCTCCTTCAGGTTCACTTTGAACTACCCGCTGACTGCCCGGCCTGTGATCAGGCTCTATAACGCTATAACGTCTAGGCCACCTATTGTTCCGTGATAAGGACTTTAGCCTCATTGACCGTCATCAAGTTTCTTAAATTAAGACTTCTTTAAATGTCATTTAAAAACAATAGGTTAATAAATTCATCCCGCGCAGGTCGCACTCCACCCTGAATAGTCAACAAGACCTGTGACTGTCACCGTCGGCACTAAAACGCTGCGATTCGCGCGGCGTTGCGCCGCACGAATGGAAACCGTGGTTCCGTGAACCGCCGCTTGCTACTTGACGAGCAACACCGGTACATGAACCACTTGCAGCACTTTATTCGCACCGGATCCCAACACCATATTCGCGACCGAGCTCATGCCACGTGTGCCCATCACCACCTGATCGCACTTCAGTTCATTGACAAAATGCGCGACGGCGTCGCCCACTTCACCCACGCTGATGTGATAGGTGTACTTCACTTTTGCGTCATCGAGCAACTTGCGCGCATTGGCAAGCGCCTTGATGCCTTCATCGTGATGGTATTCTTTGGCTTGCGCCGCCACGCCCTTGATAGTACCGGGCAGTGAATGCTGAACATTCAGCAAATGCACCTCCGGCGCTTCTTTGGAATTAAGCGCCTGTTTAATGACGAGTTGTACGGCACGTGCGGAGGTTTCAGAACCGTCCACGGGCAACAATATTTTCATCGCGATCTCCTTCTATCTACTGTCGTGAACGGGATTATTTTTTGGGCTGATTCGCGGCGTCGCCGGCGGCAAGATCGACGACCTTGTGCTCGAGTTCGGCCTGAGCCTCGGCCTTACCCGCCAGGTATTTGCCGAAAAGAATAACAAACGCCGCGCCGATCACCTGCACCCAGTTGAATTCCAGTTTCCACAAATGCACATGCAGCCACGATAAATTGGCGTTGATCCAATCCACCCAGAACGGATCGGTGACCAGCATTTCTCCCGCCACCCAGCCGAGCAACCCGGCGCCGATGGTAATAATAACCGGCCACTTTTCCATCACCTTCATCAGCATCGTGGCGCCAAAAATCACCAGCGGGATCGATATCGCCAGCCCGATAACCAGCAGCGTGACGTTGCCCTTGGCCGCCGCCGCCACGCCAATCACGTTATCCAGACTCATCACCAGATCGGCGATCAATATGGTCTTGATCGCTTTCATCAGGTTGTCGGAGCTTTCGACGTTTTCGTCGTCGTGTTCGGGCACCAATAATTTTATGGCGATCCAGAACAGCAAGATTGCGCCAATGATCTTGAGATAAGGCCACTTCAGCAACTCAACCGCGATGATGGTCAGAATAATCCGCATCACCACGGCGGCGCCCGCGCCCCACATGATCGCCTGCTTTTGCTGATGCGCCGGCAGCGAACGTGCCGCCAGCGCAATCACCACGGCGTTATCGCCGGACAATACAATATTGATCAACGTAATCTGGCCCAATGCCGCCCAGAACAGCGGATCGCTTAACATTTCCATGTTTTTTATCTCTCTGTTTGACTATCAACGCCGCGAACGACGCGGCTCCTCCTCAAAAAGCCTGCGAACTATACACGCGCTCACTGGCCTCGAACAATCGCCGCGCAAGGCGTGCGGCGGTTGTTAATTTTTTATTTTAAAAACAATTACTTATGAATTAGAACAAGCCAACAACCTTGCCGTCATCGGTCAGATCAATTTTCTCCGCCGACGGCACCTTGGGCAAGCCCGGCATGGTCATGATGTCGCCGCAGATCATCACGATGAACTCAGCGCCCGCCGACAAGCGCACTTCGCGAATGTTCACCATGTGCCCCGACGGCGCGCCGCGCACGCTGGCGTCCGTCGAGAACGAGGACTGCGTTTTCGCCACGCACACCGGATAGTGGCCGTAGCCGCCTTCCTGCAATTCTTTAATGCGATTGCGAATTTTGGAATCCGCAGAAATATCGGCCGCGCCATACACTTTGGTGGCAATTTTTTTCATCTTCTCCCACAACGGGTCGCTGTCTTCATACACAAACGTGGGGCTGGATTTCTGTTCGCACAGTTCGACCACGATCTTCGCCAGGTTCGCAGCGCCCTTGCCGCCTTCCGCCCAATGGTTGGCGACCACTACTTTAACCCCGAGTTTCTCGACGCGCTCGGTCAGGAGCTTCATCTCGGCTTCGGTGTCCGCAGTGAAGCGGTTGATCGAAACCACGCACGGAATGTTGTAAACGTTTTTCACGTTATTCACGTGGCGCTCTAAATTGACGATGCCTTTTTCCAGCGCGGCAACATTTTCCACACTCAACTGCGTTTTATCGACGCCGCCGTGGTGCTTTAACGCACGCACGGTGGCTACGATCACGGCAGCGGCGGGTTTCAAGCCGGCCTTGCGGCACTTGATGTCGAGGAATTTTTCCGCGCCGAGGTCCGCACCGAACCCAGCTTCGGTCACCACGTAATCCGCGAGTTTCAACGCGGTTTGGGTCGCGATTACGGTGTTGCAGCCATGCGCGATGTTGGCGAACGGACCGCCATGGATGAAGGCGGGGTT
>CAMDDY010000248.1 GCA_945893125.1 Bordetella parapertussis | reverse complement strand
CTCGATACCATGCACAAACAGGGTCATAATATGTTCGAGGTGCTGCGCCAGACTTTCATAGGGCGTCCACCTTCGCCTGATTCAGGCTGAATAGAGACAGGCCATGATGAAAATGATAACGGGTATTGTGTCTATGCTTGCGCTGGCGGGTTGCGGCGCTGAAGTGGTAACCACGGCTGCCACCGGTGCCGCCATCAAGAAGCAGGAGGTCGAAGCCGGCAAACAAATGAAAGAAATGGCCGACAAAAAAATAGACGCGGCGGCGCAGGCTATACAACAGCGCGCGGAGCAGCAGGAAAACGCGGGCAAGTAAGCGTTTCGCTGTTGGTGTTAGCTCGCCATAACGGCCAATAGCTGCCTCGCGCAAATTTCCTCGTCAGCAGAGATTGCAGGTGCTGGCGAACACCAGCGATTTGACCGTGCAGCTTTTCGCGGAAATTTAATACAGTATGAAACCTTTTAAAACTGGAGTTCAGGCATTGTTTCAGAATGATTTTCCAGTAATATTTCGCACTGAGTTAGGGAGACAGCCCGCCAAGTTATGGCGACAAAACTGTCGCGCCATATCAAAGTTAGATGCCCTGGGGCCGTTAGTTGCTTGAATGCATAAGCTCGCGACTCTTGTTGCCGCTCTCTTCGGCTCGCTCTTGGTGGCTGGCTGCGCCGAGGTCAAGACCGAGCAGCTCCTGCCGTGGTTCAAGATCGAGGCGACCCACTACCCGTCGATCGGCGGATTGGCGGGCGCGAGGACCGTGTACGCGAGTTTCGTGAAGCGCTACGGGTTCTGGAGGGAGCTCGAGAATTGCCACGGCGGGCAGGTCCTCAATCCGGACGTCGTGGCGCTCAACTGCAGCGACGGCTCCCATAGGGGAACGGCCCTGGTGCGCAAGGGCGAGACCGTCCCCCGCCCCGCTTGCGGATCGTTCGCCCCAGCCTCTCTCATCCTCCCGAGCAAGGACGCCGTCGACTGCTTCGACGTTCGCGCCGGACGCGCGACCATCGTTCCCACGCAGCTCGGCATGCGCCGGGTCGATCTCTCCGGCCGGGAACTCATGAGCGCGACGCTGTCCGTGGAACTGCCCGGCCGAGTGTTCGTTGGACCCATTCCCAGCTTCTACGGCGACGGCGGCGCGCCCTACTTCATCACTTATGTCGACCAGTCCCGCGACGCGCCCGACTGCGCCTTACTCGCCTTGGAGAACGGGGTTCTCAAACCCGTCGCGTCTGCTCCCGGACTGAAGCTGGCGAAATGCTACGAGCCCCGGGCCTGGTCGCAACTCACGGGCCTGGCCCTGAGAGACTCGCGCGGCCGCATGGAGCGCCCGGCAGCAGACATCCCGACTAGGCCCCAGCCGCTGAAGATCATCGTCCGATAAGACGACCATCAGATACAGACTTGCTGCATAGGTGACATTTCAACTAGAAGAGAGAATGAACTTCAACTGGCGACTATCAGTGGTTCGCCGTGCGCGGCATCTAACCACACGTTGGAAAGCGGACGCGCGATGAAACCGCGCGCCGTTCAACGCAAACGGTAGAGTGTCCAATCCCAACATCGAGCTAGACCCGCTTCGGGTCACACACAGCCCCTAAAATCAAGCCTCGAACGGTAAACGTTGGCCGCCGATGTGCGTGTTCTACTCTTCCTCCGCATGCGCGGTCTTCGCATGCAGCTCCGCGAGTTGTTTCTGCACGGCAGCCGACACCGCCTCGTAGTGCGATAGCTCCATCGAAAACGATCCCTGTCCGGCGGTGATGGATTTCAGCCGCGTCTGAAAGTCAGTGAGTTCGGCGAGCGGGGCGTGGCCCTTGATCGCCAGCATGTTGGAGGCGAGGGTGTCGGTGCCGGACACCTGCCCGCGGCGCGATGCGATGTCGCCCGCGATGTTGCCCATGAAGTCGCTGGGCGCGGCAATCTCGACATTGACGATGGGTTCGAGGATGATTGGTCGCGCCTTGCTGATCGCGTCCATGAACGCGCGCTTGCCGGCGGCGATGAACGCGACCTCTTTCGAATCCACCGGATGGTGCTTGCCGTCATACACGATGACGCGCACGTCGTGCAGCGGATAGCCGGCAACGGGGCCGGCATCCAGCACCTGGCGCACGCCTTTCTCCACCGCCGGAATGTACTGCCCCGGTATGGTGCCGCCCTTGACCTGATCGACAAACTCGAAGCCCGCGCCGCGCGCGAGCGGCTCGATACGCAGGAACACCTCGCCGAATTGCCCGGCACCGCCGGTCTGCTTCTTGTGACGATGGTGGCCTTCGGCCTTGGCGGTCACCGTCTCGCGATACGGAACGCGCGGCGGCTGGGTGTTGACCTCGGCGTGATACTGCCCTTGCATGCGCTCGAGGATGGTGCGCATGTGCAGTTCGCCGAGGCCGCTGATCACGGTTTCGTTCGATACCGTGTGTTCGAACTTGAACGTCGGGTCCTCGGCGCACAGCTTGTGCAGCGCGTCCGAGATGCGTTGCTCGTCGCCGCGCTTTTTGGGTTCGATGGCGATGCGGTGCATCGGCACCGGAAATTCCAGCGGCACGAGATGAATGTGATCTTCGTCATGCGAGTCGTGCAGCACCGCGTCGAAATGGATGTCATCAACCTTGCTTACCGCGCCGATGTCGCCGGGCACGAGCGCATCGGTTTCGATGAACTCCTTGCCGCGCAGCAAATACAGGTGCAACACCTTGAACGGCTTGCGACCGTCGCCAATGTAGAGCTGCGCGTCGCGCGTGATGGTGCCCTGATGCACGCGAAACACGCCGACCTTGCCGACGAAGGGATCGATGGTCACCTTGAACACATGCGCGAGCACGTGCTTCGCGGGGTTTGCTTCAGCGTGGATCGGCACGGCGGCCGCACCCTCGCCCTTCAGGAACTGCGGCGGATTGCCCTCGGCCGGATTCGGCAGCAGCTTGACGATAATCTCGAGCAACTCGGCCACGCCCGCGCCATTACGCGCGGACACAAAACACACCGGTATCAGATGGCCTTCACGCAGCGCTTTTTCGAATGGCGCGTGCAGATCCTCGGGCGATATGTCGCCTTGTTCGAGATATTTTTCCATCAGTGCTTCGTCGACTTCGACCACCTGATCGATCAGCGCCTGATGCGCGTCCGCCACCGACGAGAAGTCCGACGCGCCCGCCGGATTAAAAAAACAATCCACGACTTTTTTGCCGCCGTCCGCCGGCAGGTTGACCGGTAGACATTCCTTGCCGAACGCCGACTGGATGGCTTCGAGCAGCGCCGGCAAATCGATGTGGTCGGCGTCGACTTTGTTGATGACGATCATGCGGCACAACTCGCGTTTTTGTGCCCAGTGCATCATGCGCGAGGTAATCATCTCGATGCCGTTTTGCGCGCTCACCACCACCGCGGCGGTTTCCACCGCAGGCAGCGCGCCGATCGCGCGTCCGATGAAATCCGGCAGGCCCGGCGTGTCGATCAGGTGGATGCGCGTGTCGCGGTGGTTAAAATGAACCACCGCCGCGTTGAGCGAATGCCTGTAGGTTTTTTCCAGCGCGTCGAAATCGCAAACCGTAGTGCCTTTTTCGATGCTGCCCACCACGGGAATCGCGCCCGCCTTTGCCAGCAAGGCCTCGGCCAGCGTGGTTTTGCCCGAGGCGCCGTGCCCGACCAGTGCAAGAGTACGGATGGCTTCCGCAGAAAACTTCGGCATGACGACCTCCCGAATGATTATTCTTATGGTCGGCCCAGTATAGACGGCGCTTGTCGCCGCGAACAGGCGCGCGGATGGGAAGGGCATTTTGCGTGCGGGATTGCGGCTACGCGGTGCGATCGGCAATCGCGCTGGTCAGTGTGTTTTGTTAAATACTATTTAAAAACAAATACTTACGTACTTACGCTGGACATCACCAATGCTACTTTTTCTAAGGCGCGCTGACTAACTGGGCAAAGCGCGTCAGATCGCGCGCATCCACATCCGACACCGCGGCGAAGCGCAAACCACCTGCCGCCCACGTGGTCACGCTAAAGCCGCGCACGCTGGATGTTGCGATGGCGTCCGGCGCGCGGTCGGTGGCGCGCCATACAAACAGGTTGATCACGTGCTTGCGTACTTGGTACACCACCGCAGCCGCGGGTTTGTCGGCCACTTGATCGAGGCGCGCGCCGATGAGCGCAAAGCCGTCGCCAGTCAAATCTTTAACCGGCGGCGCAAAATCCATCTTGCCCTGAAACCACGGCTTCACCGTGTGGCGGTCGGGTGAGGCGACTTCGATCAGTTGACGTTTGGGCGCGAGTGCCGCGACGTGACTGGCCACGGCGGGATCGCGCAGCGGGTAGTCGGGCAGCGGCTGCGCCAGCCAGTAACCGCCGAACAGCCCGGCCAGCGCCGCTACCGACGCGGCGTAAAACCATGACAGCCCGACGCTGCGTGACTCTCGTGGCTTTACTTCCGATTGAACCAGCACACGCCGCAAGGACGGCGCGAGTGTAGTCGGCACTTTGAAGTACGGCGCATGCGCGCGGAGCGCCTGCCGCAGGCCGCTGCGTTGATCGCGCAGCGCGGCGCACGCCGCACATTCCGCCAGATGCGCGATGATTTCGCCAGTAGTGGCGCGATCCAGCTCGCCGTCGATATGGGCGTCGAGCACCTGTTGTAAACGCGTGCAGTTCACGATCTTTTCCTCTCGCGGGATTCCAGCAGCCGCTGTTGCAATAAATCACGGCCGCGCGATAAACGCGACATCACGGTGCCGATGGGCACATCGACGATGGCGCTGATTTCCTTGTACGACAATTCTTCCAGCTCGCGCAGCACCAGCACTTCGCGGTACTCGCGCGGCAGCGCGGCGATGCCCGCCTGCACCCAGCGCGCGTCGGAGTCGCGCGCGACGACGCTCTCGGTGGATTCCGCTGCGCTCGCCGTGTGCAGATCTTCATCATACGAATCATCCGCGCCGCGCATGCGTTGATCCTTCAGCCAATCCAGGCTCGCATTGCGCACCACCGTCATGAACCATGCCTTCGGGTTGGGGCCTTGCAAGTTGTCGAAAAACCGAAATGCACGCAGACAGGCCTCCTGCACCGCGTCGTCCGCGCCGGCCGTGTCGCGCGTGAGCCAGCGTGCGAGGTTGTACGCCGCATCCAGATGCACCAGCACCACGGCTTCGAAACGCGACAACTTACCGGCGTCAGACAAGAATGGCTCTCCAATATCCCAATCAGAACAAGACTCTACCGCAAGCGGATTTATTCCACGAACTTATAAATTTCAATCAAGGGAATAAACCGCGAATCGCGCCAGTCTTCATAAACGGAGCGCAATTCACAAAACACAAGGAGACGGGCATGGACGACAAAAATTACAGCAGACGGGATTTTCTGACCATGGCAGGCGTGGGCGGTCTGGTGTTTGCCTCCGGCTTGCCGGGTTGCGCGAGCATGGGGCAATCAGGAGCGGATTTCAGTTTTGTGCAATTGACCGACATCCACTGGGGCTATGGCAATCCGAAAGTGAACCCGGACACGCGTGGCACGCTGACCAAGGCGCTCGCCGCGGTGAATGGCATGGAACAAAAACCGGATTTCGTGGTGTTCACCGGCGATCTGACGCAGACCACCGACGACCCCAAAGTGCGCCGCCAGCGGCTGCGCGAGTTTCAGGATATGTCACGCAGCCTCAACGTGCCGGTGCGTTATTTCGCGGGTGAACACGATGCCGCGCTCGACCGCGGCGAAGCGTATCTCGAAGTGTTCGGCGGGCAATTGAACTACACCTTCGAGCATAAAGGTATTCACTTCATCGTGCTCGATAACATCTCCGATCCGGCGCCCATCCTTGGCGCAAAACAGATCGCATGGTTGAAAGATGATCTCGCCAAGCAGCGCGTGGATCAACCGATAGTCGTACTCACGCACCGCCCGTTGTTTGCGATGTATCCGCAATGGGATTGGGCCACGCGTGACGGCCAGCAGGCGATTGATTTGTTAATGCCGTTCAAGAACGTCACCGTGTTTTACGGCCACGTGCATCACGAGCACCACCACAACACCGGCCACATCCAGCATCATGCGTCGAAAGCGGTGATGTTCCCGCTGTCGCCGGTGGGATCCATGGCGAACAAAACGCAACTGCCGTGGAACGCCGCGCAGCCGTACAACGGTTTGGGCTGGCGCACCGTGCGCGCAACATCCAGCGGTGGCTCGCAGCAGATGCGTGAACACAATATCGGCTGATTCATGAAGCGCCTGGCAGGTTGCATTTGCGCGGCGGCGCTGGCGGTGTGCGGCGCCGCCGCGCTGTATCTGAACGCGGCGACAGCCGCCGATGCGCCGACGCTGCGTATCGAAATGATTGCCGGGAAATTTGCCTTTGACCCCAAGGAACTCCGCGTCAAAAAAGGCACGCGCGTCACCATCGTGCTGACTTCGCCGGATTTCGTGCATGGATTTTCACTGCCGGATTTCAACGTGCGTGCCGATGGCATCCCCGGCAAAACGGTGGAAGTCACGTTCGTGGCCGACAAGGCCGGCAAGTTTATTTACCTGTGCGATAACTTCTGCGGCGAGGATCACGACAAGATGACGGCGTTTTTGATCGTTACCGAAACGTAGTTACCGAACCGCTCGCCGGGCCGGTTTTCCGGGGTTTGATTTTGTTTTAACCCCATTTCAAGCGCGCTCCCGTTTACAGCCTCAGCATCGCAGCGATGCGAAACTTAAACAGGAGAGTGCCATGAAATTACGTAATAAAATCATATATTTATCGATATTGGCTGGATTCTCCAGCGCGGCGGGCGCGATCGGCAATATCGCCGATATTACGGTGTACGACCGTGTGGAGAACCGCACGCTGCCGATTCATCAGCACAACGGCCGCTATTACGTGGTCGGCAAACCGGGTAACGAATACCAGATCCGCGTGGCGAATCGCGGGCGGCAGGAGATTCTGTCGGTGGTGTCGGTCGATGGCGTGAACGCGGTGTCAGGTGAAACGGCGAATTGGGAGCAGACCGGTTATGTGCTCGGCAATTATCAGGCGTTCGATATACGCGGCTGGCGCAAGAGCAGCGATCGCATCGCGGCATTCTATTTTACCGAGCATCAGAATTCGTACGCGGCGCGCACCGGTCGTCCGCAAAACGTCGGCGTGATCGGCGTGGCGGTGTTTCGCAAGAAATATGAGCCGCCGGTGCGGATTGAACCGCCGGTGCGTCCGTGGCCGCGTCCGCATTCCAATTCGCGTTCGGATTCGCCGTGGTCTTCGTCGCGCGATGGCGCGGCGGCCGGCGCGCCGATGGACAGCGCGCGGGCGCAGGAAGCCCCCTCTGCGCCGGCCACGCGTGCGGCGCCGGCGGAAGCGCAAGCCGATTCGTCTGCGCCCGCGGGCGCGGCACAGGGCCGGGCGCATGCGGAGTCATCGCTGGGTTCGCGTGGGTTCGACGCGGGCGGCGTCACGCGCCCGCCGCGTCAGACCGCCAAGCTTGGCACCGGCCACGGTCGCAGCGAAGAATCGCACGTGACCTACACCAACTTCGAGCGCGCCACGTCGTCACCGGCGGAAATCATCACCATTCATTACGACACCTACGAAAACCTGCTGGCGCAGGGCGTCATTTATCAGCCGCCGGTGTATGCGCGCCCCACGCCGACGCCGTTTCCGGGGCAGTTTGTGCCGGACCCGCGGTAGCGCGTGAGGCATGACACTTGAAGGGCGGGGCGTGCGTTTCGGTTGCCGGTATGCGTGCGCTTCTGCATACTGGCATCCGTTATGGATGCCACTGCCGCTGTCAGCGACGAACAACTCATGCTT
>CAMDDY010000247.1 GCA_945893125.1 Bordetella parapertussis | reverse complement strand
GCCGGTGCGGTTGTCCACGATGACCTGACGGCCCCAGCTTTCGTAGAGCTTTGGCGCGATGGCTCGCGCGGTGGTGTCGGTGCCGCCGCCCGCCGAAACCCCCACCAGCAGGCGTATGGGTTTGCTCGGATAATCCTTCGCGCCGTCGGCCTGCGCATGAGCGTTCGACAACAAAAACCCGGCGCAGAGCAGGCCGGTCATCATCGCGCCCCAGTACGGTTTGCTCGAACGCGGCATGGTTTTTCCTTTGAAGTTTAGCGATACCACATCGATCGTGACGGGCGCGGTTAGTTGGCTGCGGTCATGCCTGTTGCTTTGACTATCTGCGCCGCCTTTTTCATTTCGTCGATCAGGAACGCGGTGAACCGGTCGGGGGTGCTGCCAACTGGCGTCGCGCCTTCGTTGGCAAGGCGTTTTTCTATATCAGGCAGCCTGAGGATGCGCGACACCTCCGCGTGGAGTTTGTTTACCGAGGCTTGCGGCGTGCCGCCGCGCACCAGCAAACCATACCAGTGCGTGAGATCGTAGCCCGGCACCCCTGCTTCGGCAATGGTCGGCAAGTGCGGCAGTACCGCGGCGCGTGCCGCACTGGTGACGCCCAGCGCGCGCACCTGCCCCGAGCGCACATACTGCGCGGATTGCAACGAGGCCATGAAATACATCTGGATTTGCCCTGCGATTAAATCCACCACGGCGGGCGGCGCACCCTTGTACGGCACATGATTCATCTTCGTGCCGGAGAGATGTTTGAACAACTCGGCGGCCAGATGCGGCGGCGAACCATTGCCCGCGGTGCCGAAATTCACCTCATTGGGGCGCGCTTTGAGTACGGCGATAAGTTCCTTCACCGAGCGCGCCGGAAACGACGGATGCACACACAGCACCAGCGGGCTGGATGCAAACTGCGTGACGGGCGCGAGGTCCTTCAGTGAGTCGTACGGCAGGTCTTTACGAATCGCGGGATTCACCGCAAATCCGCCGGGCACGACCAGCAAGGTGTGTCCATCCGGCGCCGAGCGCGCGACCAGCGCGGTGCCAATGGCGCCATTGGCGCCGGCGCGATTATCCACGATCACCGGCTGGCCCCATGCCTCGTTCAATTTTTGCGCAATCGAGCGACCGAGTACATCGACGCCGCCACCGGCTGGCGCCGGGATCATCATGTTCAACTGACCCGACGGATAGGCTTGCGCACTCGCCGTGGCGGCGAGCAACAGCATTGCGCCCGTTGTCAGTTTCGTGCCAGTTGCGGTGAGTGTCATTTGCATTTACTCTTAAAATTATCAATAAAAACAGATAGTTACAATCTATCGCTATTGGCGTATCCAACCTATTCACGAGGAGAAGCACGCCAAACGCAACACACGCCGCTTAGATTGACACCACAGCGCCCCGTCCGCAATCATCCAGCTTTCATACTCTCATAACGTTCAGGTAATAGGCATGGAGTTAAGAGACATCGAGTACTTCGCCGTCGTTGCCGAGCATAAAAGCATTGCACGCGCGGCAGAGGCGTTGGGGTTATCGCAACCCGCGTTGAGCAAGAGCCTGCGCCGTCTGGAGCTATCGGTGCGGGCGAAGGTAGTCAAACGCACGACCACCGGCATTGAACTTACGGCAGTGGGCGCCGCGCTGCTGGCGCAAGTGAGCCGGCTGCGCCTGACCATGGACGATATTTCGCGCGAAGCCGCCGACCTGGGCAATGGTCGCGCTGGAAATTTGCGTATTGCCACCAACCCCGGACTCACCTTCAATCTCATTACCGAAGCCTGCAACGCACTGCGCAAGGAAGCACCCAAAGTGACGCTGACGATCATGATCGATAGCCGTAGCACGTTGGTAAATCGCGTGCGCGCCGGCGAGCTGGACATGGCCATCGTCAGCATCGAGCCCGAGCTTCATGCCGATCTGACCGCCGAACTTCTGTACCACGGCAAGCATCAGATCTATGTCTCGGTGCATCATCGGCTGGCCAAGCGCAAGCAGTTGACGCTGGCCGATCTGGTGGATGAACAGTGGGTCATGGCGGCCGAAGGCAATCTCGCGCGGCAACGATTGAATGAGGCATTTGCAGACTGCGGCCTGCCGCTTCCCAAAGTAAGCGTTACCACAACGTACTTGCCGATCAAGCTGGAATTGGTTGCCATGTCCGATCTGCTCGCTCTGAGTTCGGATGAAGTCGCGCGGCAAGCGATGGCGCGCCTGGGTGTTGTGTCGCTACGCGTGAAAGAGGTCTCGATCCGGCGGCGCGTCGGCGTGATTTACCGCAAGGACGCGTACCTGCCGCCGGTGGGGCGGCGGTTTATTGAGTTACTGAAAATAACCGCAAAGAAAATCTCCAGCAAAAATTAGGGGCTGCGCTACTCACTTCAGTTCAACTCAGCGAGAGCTTCGCGTCCTGCGCCAGCTTGCGCCACTTGGCAATCTCGCTCTTGATAAATGCATCGAACGCTTCCGGGCTGGAGGTAAATGGTATTGAGCCTTCCGCATTCAATCGCTGCGCGACATCGGGTGCTTTCATCGCCTCTGCGACTCCCGTGTTGAGTTTTCTGATGATGGCGGGTGGAACCTTCGCGCCGGTCATCAATCCATACCACTGATACAACTCGTAGCCGGGAACGCCGGCTTCCGTCATCGTTGGCAGTTCGGGCGCGGTGGACGAGCGCTCCTTTGCCGTCATTGCCAGCGCGCGTAGGCGTCCGGATGCGAAGTGCGACCGCAGCGTAAGCATCCCTGAAAAGCCAAGCTGGACTTCACCGGTCAGGCTGCCGGAGACCGCTGCGGCACCGCCCTTGTACGGCACATGAACCAGTTTGATGCCGGCAATGTGGCCGAATAACTCAACCGCAAGGTGCTGCAAGGTATTGGCGCCAGCCGACGCATAAGGAATCTTTCCAGGATTGGCCTTGGCATGGGCAATTAAATCCTTGGTTGATTTAACCGCAAGCGACGGCGTGTGGTAGAGCACGTAATACAGTGAAGTTATCTGCGAAATCGGCGCGAAATCCTTGACCAGATCGTAAGGCAGTTTGGTGTTGACCGCTGCATTAACGGTTTGCGACGCAACGATCATGCAGAGTGTATAACCATCCGGTGTGGCCTTGGCTGCCGCTTCCAGCGCTATGCCCGAGTTTGCACCCGGTCGGTTATCCACTACCACCTGACGGCCCCATGCTTCGGTCAGCTTCTGCGCGACGGCGCGCGCGGTAGTGTCGATGCCGCCTCCTGCCGTCACGCCCACCAGTATGCGTATCGGCTTGCTGGGATAATCCTTCGCAGAGTACTGCGCCTGCGCGCCCATGCTACAGATCAACAGATTAGCCGCCAGTGCCGCTCGGATATTGCCGGCCGCGTGTTTCATTATTTGTACTGTGTCACCTCAGAGGGAGATTCAATACCAAAAGATTTTGTCCGTCATAGGGGAAAATCCATTTTTGTAACACAGCACAATTATTTACCTCGTCAATAAATAACGTTCCTGAAGTCTGCGACATGTTAACAGAGCGCCACCCCATCCGCAATCATCCCGCATTCATGCATGCATAACTTCGGGATATGACCATGGAACTGCGAGACATCGAATACTTCGCCACGGTCGCCGAGCACAAAAGCATCGGCCGCGCGGCGGAAGCGCTGGACATGAGCCAGCCCGCGTTGAGCAAAAGCCTGCGCCGGCTTGAGCAAGCCATGGGCGCCAAAGTCGTGCAGCGCACGGCCAAGGGCGTGGAACTGACGGCGGTGGGCAGCGCTTTGTTGTCACAGGCACACCGGCTGCGCCTGACCATGGACGATATTTCGCGTGAAGCCGCCGACTTGCGGGCGGGGCTTGCTGGCCACATTCGTGTCGGTACATCACCGGGATACGGCCCATTTGTTTCGCTCGCCGCCGAGGCGCTGTTAATCGAATCGCCGATGGTCAATCTGAAGATCGAAACCAACGTATTTGCGACTCTGGCAACAGGCTTGCACAACGGCACGCTCGACGTGATTGTGCAGTCACAAGCCCCGGCTGGCGCAGACATCACCGAGATACCGTTATTCGATGAAGAATACGTGGTGTATGTTTCGGCCAATCATCGGCTGGCGCAGCACAAGAAACTGCGGCTCGCCGATCTCGTGAACGAACGCTGGGCCATGTCCGGCGTCAACAATCCCGCATTGCAGCGGCTTACCCGCGTGTTCAGGGCAGCCGGTCTACCCGCGCCGGTAATTGGCCTCGAAGCGGCTGATCTGCAGGTCAGACAACATCTGGTGGCGAAATCCGAGTTGATCACATTCGGCTCGAAAGAAATCGCGCGACACGCTACTAACCGACATCCCGTTGTGGCGCTTCAAGTAAAAGACCTGAAATATCCGCGTCATGTCAGGTTATTTCATCGCAGCGAGGCTTACCTGCCACCTGTTGCCTGGCGTTTTATCGAGATACTGAAGGCAACCGGGAAGAAAATTACCAGCGAATCTCAATAGCATTTATCGAGCAAAGTGCTACTTGCAGCCAACCACAACGCTCGCGGTAATAGGTCGCACCAAATGCCCGGATGCATAAATGCGCGAATTCACGTATTCCGCCAAATCCGTCAACACGCGATCCCGCAGCGCTTCCGGCACTTCCTCCCAAAAGCGCGTGGTGCGCGCATAGGTTATCGCGGCATCCGCCGGCCAGCGCTCGATGATACTGACCGCCCGCTCCTCGATATCGCGCAATCCATTCCTGCGCATGATATCGGCGGGCCGGTAGCCAATGCGCGGTTCAGCGAGCTTCACCGGCACGTATCGGCGCACGATCTCCACCATGTCGCGCCGGAACGGGCCGGTGTCGGTTTTGTTGATGGTGATAAAGCAGCCGCCGGGCTGCAGCACGCGCCGGATCGACTGCACCGATGCATCATCGTAAAACCAGTGAAAGGCGCTAAACGCGGTAACACCGCAATAACTTTCGTCGGCAAACGTCAGAGCGTCCGCGCGCATGACGTGGTAACCCGCCGCCGCGCCTTGCGAACGCGCTACGGCTATCATATCCGCGTCCGCATCCACGCCGGTCACGGAAAATCCGCGCGCGGCCAACTGGCGCGCGGCGATGCCCGTGCCGCAGCCGATGTCGAGCACGTGTCGCCCCGCCGCCTCACCCAGTATCGCGGCGATGGTGTCGATCAGTTCCGTGGTGTAGTAGTCCCTGCGTATCTGGTCAAAAAGTGCCGCCGATTGGCCGAAGGTCATGGGTTCACTTCCGTAACCCGATCGCCAGCGCCAGCTTTGTAAAGCCCTCGATACTCTCCCGCAATGCCTTGTCGTATTGCGCCGGCGTGCTTGATGCGGGCGCAAAACCCATTCCCACCAGTTTTTCCCTGACATCGGGCAGATTCAGAATGCGCGCAAATTCCTTGCTGATGCGGTTCAGCACAGGCGCCGGCGTTTTCGCCGGTGCAAGCAGCCCATAAGCGCCCTCATGCGCAAACCCCGGCATGGTCTCAGCGAGTGCGGGCACGTCGGGCAACTGCGAAGCACGGTGCGGCGAGGTCACTGCCAAGGCCTGCAACTTACCGGTGGTGATAAAGGGCAACGCAGGCGGCAAACCGACAAAGCTGTAATGCGTGCGCCCGGCGAGCGTTTCGATAAGTCCGTCCGACCCGGATTTGAACGCCACATTCACCACCTTGATGCCCGCAGTGAGCCGGAATTTTTCTCCGTTCAGGTGGGAGAGATTGCCCGCGCCGCCCGATGCGTAGATAAACTTTCCCGGCTGGGCTTTGGCCATGGCGATCAGATCCTTGACGGACTTTGCGCCCAGCGACAGCGCGGCCACCAAAGCACCCGTGCTGTGTCCAATTTGGGTGACGCCGGCGAAATCCTTTGCCGCATCAAAAGGCAGGTTGGACTGTAGTGCGGCGGTTATGGCAAATGTCGCGCTCGTCAGCAGCAGCGTGTAGCCGTCCGGCGCGGCCTTTGCGATCACGCTCGCGGCCAGTGATCCGCCCGCCCCTGGGCGGTTGTCCACGACCACGGACTTGCCCCAGTTCTCGCTCATTTTTTGCGCCGTGATGCGCGCGATGCCGTCGGTCTGGCTTCCGGCTGATTGCGCCACCACCAGACGTATTGGTTTCGTGGGAAAGTCCTTCGCTGCGTCGGCGCGGGCGTTGCCCGGTGATGTCAGAAAGACTGCCCCAACGGCGGCGGCGAGTTGCATCAGCGACAACTGTCGTTTTTCGGTCATGGCGCTCTCCATCGTGTCTGGTCGTTATTGAATGCACAGGAAACAGTTTCATGTTGACGCCGTGATTCGATTTACGCAATCATGCGTTCTTTAAAACTCAATCAATTATTGTTATGACGATGAACCTGCGGGACCTGCAGTACTTCGCGGTGGTGGCCGAACACAAGCATCTGGGCCGCGCGGCGGAGGCGCTGGACATGAGCCAGCCGGCCTTGAGCATGAGCCTGCGCCGGCTTGAAGCGTTTCTTCACACCAAACTCGTGAAGAGAACACCCAAGGGCGTGGAGCTAACCGCGACCGGCGAATCCGTATTCATGCATGCGCGGCGGCTGCGCGTATCGGTAGACGACATTGCGCGTGAAGTCACCGACATCGATCAGGGATACACGGGCCGTTTGCGCATCGGCACCAATACCCGATTTGGCGTGCAGCTTGTGCCTGCGGCCTGTAAATCGCTATTGCAGGCGGCCCCTCGGCTGTCGCTCAAGATTTCGCTTGCGGAAGCCAATAAGGGCATACCCGCATTGTCGCGAGGCGACATAGACCTCTACATCACCGCCAACACCGTGGCGGGGCACGACGAGCTGACCCAGGAGCGGGTGTGTGACGAGGAGTGGGTGGTCGCCGCATCCGCGCAACACCGACTCGCCCGGAAAAAGCAATTGACCGTTGCAGACCTACGGCACGAGCGGTGGGTGCTGGGCTTGTATGGCCCCGCGCAGGATGACCTGATTCGCGCATTCACCAAAAGCGGATTGCCCGCGCCCGTCATCGCCGCGGAAGTCAACTCCATGCTGCTCAGGCGAGAATTGCTGCCCTCGACCAACTGGCTGACCTTCGGCCCGCGACAGTTTTTCCGGCATGGCGATTCGAAAACCGGCACGGTAGAACTGCCGGTCAAAGGCTTATCAAGCCGCCGCAGCGTCAGTGTGTGTTATCGGAAAGACGCCTATCATTCGCCGATTGTGCGGCGATTCATTGAGATTCTGAAATCCACTGCCCAACAGATGGCACGCTAAATCCGGATCGACTGAGCCCGATCCCGCATTTCACTTCCGTAACCCGATCACCAGCGCCAGCTTTGAAAATTCCTCGATACTTTGCCGCAGCGATTTGTCGTATTCCTCCGGCGTACTGGGCGCGGGGGTAAATCCCATGCTGAACATTTTCTCCTTGACATCGGGCAGACTCAGAATGCGCGCAATCTCGTTGCTGATGCGGGTTAGAACAGGACGGGGCGTTTTCGCTGGTGCGAGCACTCCGTAGGCGCCTTCATGAGCGAATCCCGGCAACGTCTCGGCCAACGCAGGCACGTCGGGCAACTGCGACGCACGTTGCGGCGTAGTCACCGCCAGGGCCAGCAACTTTCCGCTCTTGATAAAAGGCAATGTCGGCGTCAAGCCGGAAAAGCTGTAGTGCGTGCGCCCGGCCAGTGTCTCGATAATGCCATCCGACCCGGATTTGAAAGCCACGTTCACCACCTTGATGCCCGCCGCGAGCCGGAATTTCTCGCCATTAAGGTGAGACAGATTGCCTGCGGCGCTCGATGCATAGATAAACTTGCCCGGCTGGGCTTTGGCCATGGCGATCAGA
>CAMDDY010000246.1 GCA_945893125.1 Bordetella parapertussis | reverse complement strand
CGATGTGCTCGTAAAGCAACGTCAGGCGGCGATGACGCTGGTCGGCAAGTATTGGGGCCCGATTTCCGGCATGCCCTCCGGCAAAGCCCCGTACAACGCGGAACGGGTCACCACCAATGCGGCCTACCTCGAAGTACTCAGCAAAATGCCGTGGGATGGTTTCGTTGAAAGCACCAAAGACGAAAAAACCCGCGCGTTACCCACCGTGTGGACGGAAAACGCCAAGTTCAAGGAAGGCGCCGACACCATGCAGCGCATGATTGCCCAACTGGCAAAAGTATCCAAAGGCGGCGACGAAGCGTCGGTCAAAGCAGCGATTGCCGATGTGGGCAAATCCTGCGGTGGCTGTCACGAAAATTTCCGCGCCAAGTAATCGGGTTTTTGCGTAAAGGAAACCCCGCCCTGGCGGGGTTTTCTCATTTACGGAGAGTTAAGAGATGACACCGCTACTGCATAGCAGGATGAAAACTTTCGCGCTGGCGCTGATGCTGGCTTTCGCATCCGCACCCATCCGCGCGCAAGGCGATGCGCAGGCGGGCATCAAGCGCGGCGAATATCTATCCAAGGCCGCCGGTTGCCTGGGCTGCCACACCGAGGAGAAAAAAGGTGCGATCCACTATGCCGGTGGCCGCGGATTAAAAACACCGTTCGGCACTTTCTACGGCCCCAACATCACGCCGCACCCGGAGGCCGGCATCGGCAAATGGACAGAAGCCGAATTCATGCAGGCGTTACGCCACGGCAAACGCCCTGATCGCGCGAACTATTTCCCGGCGTTTCCGTATCCGTCATTTACCGGCATGACCGATGCCGACATGCGTGACCTGTGGGCTTATCTGCGCACGTTGCCTGCCAATGCCCAGCCGAGCCGCAAACACGACGTGGGTTTTCCGTACAATATTCGCTTCGCGGTGACGTTCTGGAAGTGGTTGTTTTTTACGCCGGGCGCGTTCACGCCCGATCCGAAGACCACGCCGGTAGTCAATCGCGGCGCGTATCTCACCACCGCGCTCGGTCACTGCGGCGAATGCCACACGCCGCGCAATTTCATGGGCGGTCCCAGGCGCGATAGAATTCTGGCCGGCGGTAAAGGCCCGGAAGGCAAGGATGTCCCCAACCTCACGCCAACCCATCTAAAGAAAAAATGGGGTGACAAAGAGCTCGCCGATTTTCTGTCGGCTGGTATTACGCCCGACGGCGATGTGCCCGCCGAAGCGATGGGCGAGGTTATCCGTAACACCACCGGGCTGCTGACGCCGGATGACCTCGCGGCCATGATCGCGTATCTGCGTTTGCTGCCGGCCATCGAGGACGAGAAGAAATGAGCGGCATGCCGCAGCGATTCACAACGCAACGTCTTCCGCGCGCAGCCGTAACGTGAGGTAGTCAATCTTGCCGTTGCCCATCAACGGTAACTGATCGACTTTGACAATTTTCCGCGAGATGGCGATTTCCGGCGCCTGCATCTCTCTGGCGGCGCGGATCAGCATCATACGATCCAGCTGGCTATCGGTGGTGTACAACACGGTATCTTCGCCGTAGCCCGACGACTGCAGCAAGGTCGCGGCGTGCTGATGGCCGGGAGATGCGTGTAACGCGATACGTTCGATCAGATCCAGCGACACCATTTCGCCGGCAATTTTCGCGAAGCGTCGCGTGCGCCCGATAATGGTCATGAAGCCGTCTTCGTCGATTTCCACCACATCGCCGGTTGAATACCAACCCGCGCCGCATGCCGACATCGGCGGCTCAATGACGCCGGGGTTTTCATAGCGCAGATAACCGGTCATCAGATTCGGCCCGCGCACATGCAATACGCTACCCGTCGTCAACCCCGGCACGGGCGTCAACTGCGTTTCCATGCCGGGCAGCACCTGGCCCACGCTGCCATCCCGAAACGCGAGCGGCGTATTCAACGACATGGCCGGCCCGCATTCGGTTGCGCCATAGCCCTCGATAATCCGGATCCCGAATCGTTCGCGCCACAGCCGTTCCACCCCTTTACCGAGTTTCTCGCCGCCGCAAATCACCTTGCGCAACGACTGAAATTCATGTGATTTCGCGTTTTGCGCATAGTGTCCGAGAAAAGTGCTGGTGCCGAACAAGTACGTGGCGTCGCTTTGATAAACCAGCTCGGGAATAACGCGATAGTGCAGCGGCGAAACGTAGAGAAACAGCCGCGTGCCCGTCATCAACGGCATCAGCGCGCATGCGGTCAATCCAAAGGTGTGATACAGCGGCAACGCACTGAAATATTTGTCGTTGGGTCCGAAGTCAATCACGGATTGGAGTTGCGCCATGTTGGCAAGCATGGCCGCATGCGACAACACCACGCCCTTGGGCCTGTCCTCCGAGCCGGAGGTAAACAGCACCACGGCAGGCCGCCGCGGATCCATGCCCGGCACCGCAAGCCGCGGCAACCACAACGCGTAGCCCATCAACCACAACTTGTCGGCCAGCGTGAGCGACTCGCGCAAATCCTCCAGGTACACCAGGCGCGCATCGGGCAAGGTCTCGGCGAGATTCGACAACTTCACGCGCTCCAGAAACTGCCGCGAGGTGATGATGGTATTGATGCGCGCCGCGACACAGGCGCCGCGCAAGGCCTCGGTTCCAGCGCTGTAATTGAGCATCGCCGGCACGCGCCCTCGCGCGGAAAGTCCCAAAATCACCGCCAGTGTCGTTGATAGATTGGGCAGCAGCACACCCACCGTCTCGTCCGCAACCGTCAGCCGCGACAATAGCCGGCCCAATGCCAGTGTTTGTTTTAACACTTTCCCGTAATGCTCCGGTTGCCGGCGCACGTCCTCGATGATGGGCGTCGTGCGCCCGTAGAGCGACACCGCGTCCAAAAACGCGCCGAACAGGTCACGCGACTGCAGCGGCACGGCCATCATGCCCTGAAGGACGCTCTGCAATGCCATCGCCTGCTGTTGCCTGCGGCGATGCCGGTCCTTATTATCAGTCTGCATCTGCAGCGCCACCGGCTGTAGCGCCAGCGTCACACGCGGAAAGAGGCGTTTGGGCCAGCGGCCCGACATACGCGAAAAATGTGAATACAACGTGCCGTGGACACGCAACGGAACCAGCGGTTTTTTGCATCGCGCGGCAATAACAGCGGCCGCATCCATCACCTCCATCGTGCCGCCGGTTGATGTCACGCGCCCCTGCGGAAATATTACCGCGATGCCCCCGCCTCTGACATGGCGAACCACGGTTCTGATGATGAACGGATGCGATCGATCGAACGCCAAACAAGGGACGAAGCGGCAAAGCCATCGCACGCCGGCGCTTTCGCGCATTTCGGGCGTAGTGACCACCAGCGGCGCACCGGGCAAAAACAATCCCAACAGTACGCCATCTATTGTGGAATCACAATTGGCCACCACCAGGCCACCCCCATGCAGGCATTCGGCATCCCCCGTCACATTCACGCGAAACGCGATCTTCAGAAGCCATCGAATGGCTAATCGCATGGCAGGCGCGGATGCGGATATCGCGCATCGCTTCGTGATTTTTTACACACAAGCGTTCCGAAATGGATAGACATGACAAGCACAATTGTTCAACCTGATCCTCGCATTATCTTCGTAAATCATTGACTTTAAAAGTCATATGAAAATTCATCGCATTGCCCGATTGGGTTGTCCGTAACGATATCGCTCTACAACAGTGCCGCTTTCGGGAGAGACAAGACTGTTTGTCCACCATCTTTGTCACAGGGGAAATGAAATGGAAATGCAGGTTCCTACCGCAGTACGCGAAGCCCACGGGCAACCGGTCACCTATCAGCGCGCGTCCGGCCTTCACCTGGAATTCTCGCCGCAATTAGGTGTGCATTTTGACCAGAACACGCATGCGCTGTGGTCTCGCTGGTCCGCGGAACCCCGCCCCTGTTTTAATGCGCGGCTGCTCTGCGACATACGCGCGTACTACGACTTTTTGTCCCGCGCCCAGGGCGCCCTGCAATGCGGCGGCGAAACATTTCCCATCGAATACGTGGTGCTGGCTTCACGCATGCCCGGTGTATTCAATCTGGGCGGCGACCTCGATTTATTCAAGCAATTGATCGCCGCGAAGGATCGGCAGGGATTGCTGCGTTACGGTCGCGCGTGCATAGACGTGCTGTATCGCAACTATGTCGGCCATGATCTTGCGCTGACGACCATATCCCTGGTGCAGGGCGAATGTCTCGGCGGCGGCTTTGAGGCCGCGTTGTCGGGTGACGTTATTGTCGCGGAAAAAAGCGCGCGTTTTGGTTTTCCTGAAATTCTGTTCAACCTCTTTCCCGGCATGGGCGCGTATAGTTTTCTCGACCGCAGGATCGGCGGCAGAAAAGCCGAAGACCTGATTGCCAGCGGAAAGATTTACAGCGCCGATGAAATGCTGGCGCTGGGCGTGGTGGATGTCGTCGCGAATGACGGCGCCGGCGAAAATGCCGTCAACGAACTAATTCGGCAGCGCAGGCGCAGCCGCAGCGGGTATGCCGCATTGGCGGCCGCGCGGCGCCGTGTACATGGCATTACGTTTGAAGAATTGATGGATATCGTACACATCTGGGTGGACTCGGCACTTCGCCTGAACGAACGAGACCTGAAGCTGATGCAAAAACTGGTATCGCGGCAAAACGGCCTGACCGAAGCATCGGAGACACCCGCGACACCAGAGGCAAGGCCGGAACGGCGCACACGCGGCAACCGGCCGTGGTCCAGCCCATCGCCGCTACCACTCTCCACGCAAAATTTTGTCCGCCCACAACAAGCCGGTGACGGCCTTCGCTTCGGTAATATGTCCGTCGCGCACCCATGACAGCGCTTCGGCTAAAGGCACGTGCGGCAGATTGCCCTTGAAAACGCTGCGCGACGCGAGCTTTATTTCGCTCATGTCGCGACCGGTCTTTGCAGGATCAGCCACGCGCGGTGTCTCCGGCAAGCGGGACGATACGGCGGATTATAGCGATGCGAGTATCGAACTCGCGCACAACGTCATCAGCGGTTGGGGAAACACACCAAACACCAGGACCGCGATGCCGTTCAAGGACATCAGAAAACCGGCATCCGCGCGGGGCGTGATAGGAGATAGCGACGCCGTATCGGAAGGTTCATCAAAGTACATGAGTTTGACAATGCGCAGATAGTAAAACGCGCCGATCAGGGAAAACACCACCGCGATCACCGCCAGCCACACATGCCCGGCCTCGACAATGGCCTGCAAAATGGCGAATTTGGCGTAGAAGCCCACGGTCGGCGGCACACCCGCCATCGAGAACATCAGCAACAGCATGAGGAACGCATACCACGGGCTGCGCTGATTCAAGCCCTTGAAATCGTCGAGGTTATCCGCTTCGAATCCCTGGCGCGACAGCAGCATGATCATGCCGAATGCCCCAAGGTTCATCAGCACGTAGACCACCACATAAAACATGCCCGACGCGTAGCCGTTGAGACCGCCCGCCACGACACCGATCAACAAAAACCCCATGTGGGAAATCGTTGAATACGCCAGCATGCGCTTCAAGTTGGTCTGGGCAATCGCCGTGATATTGCCGACAATCAGGGATAACACCGCCATCACCACCAGCATTTGCTGCCAATGCCCCTGCACTTCTTCAGTGCCGAGACCCTGCACCAGCAAACGGATCACGAATGCAAACGCCGCGAGCTTGGGCACCGAGCCGATGAACAGTGTGACCGCTGTCGGTGCGCCGTGGTACACGTCCGGCAGCCACATATGAAACGGCACCGCGCCGAGTTTGAAGCCGATGCCCGCGACCAGAAACACCAGGCCGAACACCAGCACCAGATTCTTCGCGCCGTCATCGGCAATCACCGACGCGATGCGCGTGACCTCAAGCGATCCCGTCGCGCCATAGATCATCGACATGCCGTAGAGCAACATGCCGGAGGCCAGTGCGCCCAGCACAAAATACTTCATCGCCGCTTCCGTGGCGGTGCCGGAATCGCGCTGCAACGCCACCATCGCATACAGCGACAGGCTGAGGAGTTCCAACCCCAGGTAAAGCGTCAGCAGATGGTTGGCCGAGATCATCACCATCATGCCCAGCGTGGCAAACAACACCAATGCAAAAAACTCGCCGCGGAACATGCCGCGCGCGGATATGTAATCGCGCGAATACACCAGTATCGCCATCACGCCGAAATAGGTGATCAGCTTCAGCACATCGGACATCATGTCGCCGACGTACATGCCGCTGAAGGTGTGAACTGCCTCGCCCGTGTTCCAGTAAAGGGCGGTCATCCAGGTCACCGCCGCGCATCCCGCCAGCGCCAACTGCGTCAGTATGTAGGTGATGCCGCGATGCTCGTCGCTCACGAATAGATCGGCGAGCAGGATAACGCACGCCATGGCGAGCAGAAATATCTCGGGGTAGGCCGGCCACAGAGGTTGTATGTATTGCATTATTGCACCGGCAGCTTGCTATGCATGACGTGCGACAGTAAATCCGCCACCGACGTGTGTATCACCTCGGCGAAAGGCGCCGGCCATATGCCCATGACCAACACGGCAACCGCGAGCAATCCCAGCACCAGAAATTCGCGCAGATTGATGTCTTTAAGTTCAGCCACGTGCGTATTCGCCACCGCGCCGAACACGACGCGTTTGTACATCCACAGCGTATAGGCCGCGCCGAAAATCAGCGTGGTCGCCGCCGCGAACGCGTACCAGAAGTTTGCCTGCATCGCGCCCAATATCACGGTGAACTCCCCCACGAATCCGCTGGTACCCGGCAGACCGGCATTGGCCATCGAAAACAACATAAAAAACGCAGCGAACACCGGCATGGTATTGACTACCCCGCCGTAGTCGCCGATCTGCCGCGAGTGCATGCGGTCATACAGCACGCCCACGCACAGGAACAATGCGCCCGACACAAAGCCATGTGAAATCATCTGGATCACCGCGCCTTCCATGCCTTGCGCGTTAAAAATAAACAACCCCAGCGTGACAAAACCCATGTGCGAAATCGACGAATAGGCAATGAGTTTTTTCATATCGGTCTGCACCAGCGCCACCAGGCCGATATACACCACCGCCACCAGCGACAGGAAAATCATGACCCCGGCGAGCGCATGACTCGCATCCGGCACGATCGGCAGCGACAGCCGCAGAAAACCGTAGCCGCCGAGTTTCAGCATGATCGCCGCCAGCACTACCGAGCCACCGGTGGGCGCTTCGACGTGCGCATCCGGCAGCCAGGTATGCACCGGCCACATCGGCACTTTCACCGCGAAGGCCATGAAAAAAGCGAAGAAAATAAACGTCTGCGCGCCGATGGCGAGCGGCGTATCGTAAAAATCGAGAAGCGAAAAACTCCCACCCGACGCAAAGTACAGATAGATCAGCGCGACCAGTGACAACAATGAACCAAACAGGGTGTAGAGAAAAAACTTCATCGAGGCGTAGACGCGATTGGGGCCGCCCCAGATGCCGATAATGATGAACATCGGTATCAGCGTGGCTTCGAAGAACACATAAAACAGTAGTGCATCCAGTGCGCAAAACACGCCGTTCATCAGCCCCGACAGAATCAGGAACGACGCCATGTATTGCGCGACACGCTTCTGGATGATCTCCCAGCCCGCCAGCACCACGATCACCGTGGTAAAACTGTTGAGCAACAGCAGCAGCAACGAAACACCATCAATGCCAAGGTGATAGTGCGCGTTGAACGCCTCGATCCAAGGGAGCCTCTGCACATACTGAAACCCGCCCATCGTCGGGCTAAAGCCGGCATACAGCGGCAGCGTCGCCACAAAGCCCAGCACCGCGCCGACCAGCGCGATGATGCGCGCGAGCGGCGC
>CAMDDY010000245.1 GCA_945893125.1 Bordetella parapertussis | reverse complement strand
CGAGCCGAAACCGAGCCGCCCCATGAATTGCGAGATGGCATCGATACCCATGTCGTTGGCGAGGATGTAATAGTACGTGTCGCACGACACCACGATCGACTTATACATATCGACCGAGCCGTGGCCGAACTCCGCGTCGTCACGAAACCGGTGATTGCCGAACTGAAAGTAGCCGGGATCGCTGATGGACTGCTGCGGCGTGCGTTTGCCGCTGGTCAGCGCCGCCAGCGCCATGAACGGCTTGAAGGTCGAACCCGGCGGATAGGTGCCTGTCAGCGCGCGATTCAACATCGGGCGGTCCGGCGAATTGCGCAACTCATTCCAGCTTTGCGGATCAATGCCGTCCACAAACAGATTCGTATCGAAACCGGGCTTGCTGACGAACGCGAGCACGCCGCCAGTGCGTGGATCGAGCGCCACCAACGCACCGCGCCGATCACCGAATGCCTTATCCACCAGCGCCTGCAAACCCGCGTCGATGTTGAGCGCGAGATTGGCGCCGGAGGCCGGCGGCGTGCGCGACAACACGCGCACCGCGCGGCCCGCCGAATCGATCTCGACCTGCTCAACGCCCGTCGTGCCATGCAGCACGCGCTCATAACTTTGTTCGATCCCGGTTTTGCCGATGTGGTCGGTGCCGCGATAGTTGGCCAGCTCGCCATCGGTCTCCAGTTTGTCGAGCTCTTTCTGATTAATGCGCCCGATGTAACCAATCACATGCGAAAACAGTTCGCCCTGCGGATATTGCCGAAACAGCCGCGCCTTGATTTCAACACCCGGAAAGCGGTAGCGATGCGCGGCAAAACGCGCAATCTCCTCGTCCGCCAGACGTGAACGTATCGGCAGGCTTTCAAAGCTCTTGCTCTCCTCCAGCAATTGTTTGAAACGGCGCCGGTCACGCGGCGTGATTTCCACGATCGCGGAAAGCTGGTCGATGGTGTTGTTGACATCACTCGCCTTGCCCGGCGTGATTTCCAGCGTGTGCGCGGTGTAGTTGTAGGCGAGCTGCACGCCCTTGCGGTCATGGATCACGCCGCGGCCCGGCGTGACGGGCACGACTGATATACGATTGGCCTCGGCCAGCGTGTGGTAATGATCGTGCTGTAACAACTGCAAAAAAACAAATCGCGCCAACAACAGGAAAAACATCACCAGCACAAAGCCCGACATGATCGCCAGCCGTATTCTGAACTGATGTTCTTCGCGCTGCGCATCGCGAAATTCGATGCCGGGGTTGAACAACATCTCAGATGTGATCCGGATCGAAACGCGGCCGCTGCGGCAGCTTGAGCAGAAACGACAGCGCGGGCCACAACAACCCGCCGATCACGCTGCCGAGAAAATACCAGTACCCCGGATAATCACTGCCCGCCGCAAGCCGAATCAGCAGCACGATAATGTCGTTCAGCAGCAGCAGCGGCACCACGTGCAAGGCTTGCGGCGTCATGGAAAATCGCTGCACGCGCCGATGCAACACGATGCCGGCATACGCGACAATGGTATACGCCAGCGCGTGCTGGCCGAACAGGCTGCCGTCGGCGACATCCATCAGCAAGCCCAGCACCCACGCGATGCCGAAACCGATTTTGCGCGGCTGATCGATACACCAATACAGCAGCACCAGCGCCACGAAATCCGGCCGCACCCACAAGCCCCAGCCCGCCCACGGCAGGAGGTTCAGCAGCAATGCCGCCACCAGCGTGGCCACGATGAATCCGGTTTTCGCGGGCCGCAGAATTTCCTGTGGGGTGCCGGGGTATAAATTAATCATCCGCCCTTGCTCCCCTTCGCGCCTTTGCGCCCGCGTGGCGCCTTCTCGGTATCGGGCGCCGGGCGTGGCGCAATTGCGCCGTCGGCATGCACCACGAACACACGGGTGTGGCTGGCCACGCTGCCCAGCGGACGGCAGATCACCTTGGCGAACATCAGCGCGGGGTTTTGTTCTATGGCTACTACTTCGGCGACCGGCAAGCCGGCGGGATAAACGCCATCGATGCCGGAAGTCACCAACTGATCGCCTTTTTGCACGTCCGCATTCAGCGCCGCGAATTGCAATTCCAGCGCGCCCTGCACGCCGGTACCCGCCAACACCGACCGCAGACCGCTGCGTACATTGAGTACCGGCACGAGATGGCCTTTGTCGGTGATCAAGGTCACTTCCGCGAGCATCGGGTAAACGCGCGTAACCTGCCCCACCACCCCAGCCCCGTCAATCACCGGATAACCTGCGCGCAATTCATGCTGCGCGCCCTTGTCGATCACGATGCGGCGCGAAAACGGATCGCGCGCCGCATATAAAACTTCCGCGAGGGTTGAACGATCCGGCATGCGCTTACGCGCCTCAAGCAGTGTGCGCAAGTGCGCGTTCTCGGATTCGAGTGCCTTGACTTGCTGCGCCTTGGCGGCGGCGGCCAGATGGTCGTGGCGCAGTTGCGCGTTTTCGTCGCGCAACGTCGAGTGCGCGGTAAAAAAATCGCCGGCGCGGCGCGCAAGGCTCGCGGGCGCCGCCGCGATACGTTGCAGCGGATAAATAATAACCGCCGCAACCTGCCGCAGCGTTTCCAGATATTGGTAGCCGGCGTCAGCCACCAGCAGCGCCAGCGACAACACTGAAAAAATCATCAGCCGGGCGAGGGGGCTGGCGCCCGTTTTGAAAAACGGCGGTGGCGTGTGCTCCATCCCTCAGCCGTATCGTGCCGTCACGCGCGCAGGCGCGCGGCGCGCGAACATCTAATCATCGTAGGAAAAAATGGTGTCGTAACGTTCTTCCAGCGCCTTACCCGAGCCGCGCACCACACACGTCAACGGTTCTTCGGCGATCACCACGGGAAGCCCGGTTTCTTCCATCAGCAGGCGGTCGATATCGCGCAGCAATGCGCCGCCGCCGGTAATCACCATGCCTTTTTCGGCGATATCAGCCGCCAGCTCGGGCGGCGTTTGTTCGAGCGCGGATTTGACCGCGCTGACGATGCTGTTGAGCGGATCGGTCAATGCTTCAAGAATTTCGTTGCTGGTGATGGTAAAGCTGCGCGGGATGCCTTCGGCAAGATTGCGGCCTTTGACTTCTTTTTCACGCACTTCCGAGCCGGGAAAGGCGGAACCGATTTCTTTTTTGATTTGCTCGGCGGTGCTTTCACCGATCAGCATACCGTAGTTGCGGCGGATGTAATTGATGATGGCTTCGTCGAACTTGTCGCCGCCGACGCGCACCGAACCTTTGTACACCAACCCGCCCAGCGCGATCACGCCGACTTCAGTGGTGCCGCCGCCGATATCCACCACCATCGAACCGGTGGCTTCACCGACGGGCAGATCGGCGCCGATGGCCGCCGCCATCGGCTCTTCGATCAGGTTGACCTTGGATGCACCGGCGCCCATCGCCGATTCGCGGATGGCGCGGCGCTCAACCTGGGTCGAGCCGCACGGCACGCAGATGATGATGCGCGGGCTGGGGCGGAAGATGCGCGAGCGATGCACCTTGCGAATGAAATGCTTCAGCATTTGCTCGGTGACGGTGAAATCGGCAATTACGCCGTCTTTCATCGGGCGAATCGCGGTGATGTTGCCCGGCGTGCGACCCAGCATCAGTTTCGCCGCCAGACCGACATCCTGAATGACTTTTTTACCGTTCGGCCCGCCTTCCTGGCGAATGGCGACCACCGACGGCTCGTCGAGCACGATGCCCTTGCCGCGCATGAATATCAGTGTATTGGCGGTGCCGAGATCTATCGCAAGATCGTCGTTGAAGTAGCTGCCCAGAAAACCAAACATAGCGTCTTTCTATCGGGAAATTTCGATGATGCGTCTAAGGAAAATCTATCGTGAATCCACCAGGTTTCCATTGAGGAAATTGGCTCGCCGTGCCGTGCAATTATGATACCCTATGGTGCTTCTGGATGCTTTGTTTTTTTACGGAATTCATTCGTTTTCTTGCGGAACTTTTCATGGCTCTGACGCTGGACGATGTGAAGCGTGTCGCGCACCTTGCGCGCATCGCGATCAATGACGAAGAAGCGCAATCCACGCAGACGCAGCTTGCCGGAATTTTCAAACTGATCGAAGAAATGCAAGCCGTCGATGTGAGCGCCATCACGCCCATGTCGCACGCGCAGGACGTGGTGCAGCGCCTGCGCGACGACCTGGTCACCGAACCCAGCGAGCCCGAACATCGTCAACGGTTTCAGGCCGTCGCCCCACAGACCGAAGCCGGGTTATATCTTGTGCCCCGGGTTATTGAATAGGGATTAATACCGGAAACGCCAACCCGCTGCGTAACCGGCGCCACGCGCCATGCTGCACGCCACGCTCAAACAATTGTCTGACGGCCTCGCCACGGGAAAGTTCTCCAGTGTTGAGGCGACACAATATTTTCTCAATAGAATCAATGAGTTAAATAACTCCCTCAACAGTTTTATTTCGCTGGATGCGGATAAGAGCCTGGCGCAGGCGCGCGCGGCGGACGCGCTACGCGCGACCGGCAAGGTGCAGCCGCTGACCGGCGTACCGCTGGCGCAGAAAGATATTTTTTGCGCGCGGGGCTGGCTCACCACCTGCGGCTCGAAGATGCTGTCGAATTTTGTCTCGCCCTACGACGCCCATGTGATCGAGCGCTTCAACGCCGCCGGCGCGGTCAATCTGGGCAAGACCAACATGGACGAATTCGCCATGGGCTCGTCTAACGAGACTTCGTTCTATGGGCCGGTGCGTAACCCGTGGGATCGCAAACGGGTGCCCGGCGGCAGTTCCGGCGGCTCGGCGGCAGCGGTAGCCGCCCGCCTTGCGCCCGCGGCCACGGGCACGGATACCGGCGGCTCGATCCGCCAACCCGCCGCGCTCACCGGCATCTGCGGGCTGAAACCGACGTACGGCCTGGTATCGCGCTACGGCATGATTGCGTTTGCTTCCAGCCTCGATCAGGGCGGCCCGATGGCGCGCACCGCCGAAGACCTCGGACTGATGCTGAACGTGATGGCGGGCTTCGACACACGCGATTCCACCAGCCTGCAACGCGACGCCGAAGACTACAATCGTGATCTGGCGAAACCGCTGGCTGGGTTGCGTATCGGCCTGCCGAAAGAATTTTTTGCCGCCGGCGCCTCCGCCGATGTGATCAAAGCCGTCGAGGGCGCGATCGCGGAATATCGCAAACTCGGCTGCGAAATCGTTGATGTCAGCCTGCCCAATATGGCGCTGTCGGTACCGGTGTATTACGTACTGGCGCCAGCGGAGGCCTCCAGCAATCTGTCGCGCTTTGACGGCGTGCGCTACGGCTATCGCGCACAAGACTACGGCAACCTGACCGAGATGTACGAAAAAACCCGCGCCGAAGGCTTCGGCGCGGAAGTCAAACGGCGCATCCTGATCGGCGCTTATGTGCTGTCGCACGGCTACTACGACGCCTATTACATCCGCGCGCAAAAACTGCGGCGCCTGATCGCGCAGGATTTTGTCGAAGTCTTCAAGCAATGCGATGTGATCATGGGCCCGACCAGCCCTTCGACCGC
Organism: Bordetella parapertussis; assembly: GCA_945893125.1. Lineage (GTDB taxonomy): Bacteria > Pseudomonadota > Gammaproteobacteria > Burkholderiales > SG8-41 > UBA5216. Next base: position 2,357 of record CAMDDY010000245.1, on the reverse strand, counting down.
GTTCAAGATCGGCGAGAAATCCGGTGATCCGGTGCAGATGTATCTCTCCGACATCTACACCATTGCAGTCAATCTGGCGGGACTACCGGGCATGTCGATCCCCTGCGGATTCGACGGCGGCGGACTGCCGGTCGGACTGCAGATTATCGGCAACTACTTTTCCGAGGCGCACATGCTGAATGTGGCGCACCAGTATCAGTTGGCGACGGACTGGCATCAACGCATGCCGCCGGGGATAACGTGAACAACACAGGAGGTGAACGAGTGAACGAGTGAACGAGTGAACGAGTACCCCCACGCGGCGTTACCCTTTCACTCGTTCACCCGTTCACCCGTTCACGAATTTAAAATGCAATGGGAAGTCGTCATCGGCCTCGAAACCCACGCCCAGTTATCCACGGCGTCGAAGATTTTTTCGGGCGCATCCACCGCGTTCGGCGCGGCGCCCAATACGCAGGCCTGCGCCGTTGATCTCGCGCTGCCCGGCGTACTGCCGGTATTAAACCGCGGCGCGGTCGAACGCGCGATCCGCTTCGGGCTGGCGGTCGGCGCAAAGATCAATCGCCGTTCGATATTCGCGCGCAAGAATTATTTTTACCCCGATCTGCCGAAAGGTTATCAAATCAGCCAGTACGAGTTGCCGATCGTCGAGGGCGGTTCGCTCGCTATCCAAGTCGGCGACGTTGAAAAAATCGTGCACCTGACACGCGCGCACCTGGAAGAAGACGCCGGCAAATCACTGCATGAAGATCATCAAGGCGCCACCGGCATCGACCTGAATCGCGCCGGCACGCCGCTGCTCGAAATCGTCACCGAACCGGACATGCGGTCTTCCGCCGAAGCGGTCGCGTATGCCAAGGCCCTGCATGCGCTAGTGCGCTGGATCGGCATCTGCGACGGCAATATGCAGGAAGGATCGTTTCGCTGTGACGCCAATGTGTCGGTGCGCCCGGTCGGCTCCGACAAACTCGGCACGCGCCGCGAGATCAAGAACCTCAACAGCTTCCGCTTCATTCAGCAAGCGATCGATTACGAAGTGCGCTGGCAAATCAGCGAGCTCGAAGACGGTCGCGCGATCCAACAGGCAACGGTGTTGTTCGATCCCGACACCGGCGAAACGCGCATGATGCGCACCAAGGAAGACGCGCACGACTATCGTTATTTTCCCGATCCGGATTTGCTGCCGCTGGAAGTCAGCGAATCTACCCTGCAATCGATACAGTCCACACTGCCGGAATTGCCGCAAGCCAAACAATCCCGCTTCATCGCGAATTTCGGCGTCAACGCGTACGACGCGTCAGTGCTCACCAGCAGCCGCGAACTGGCTGATTATTTTGAGGCCGCCGCGCAGGGCGCGGATGCAAAAATCGCCAAGCTCTGTGCAAACTGGGTGGTCGGCAACGTCAATGCAAGGCTGAACGACGAAAATCTAGATATCACGCAAAGCAAAGTCAGCAGCGCTCAATTACGGCGGCTGGTGGATCGTGTCGCCGACGGCACCATCTCCGGCAAGATCGCGCGCGACGTGTTCGACGCGGTGTGGGCAGGTGAAGCCGACGGCCATGCAACAGACGAAAATGTAGTAGATTTTATTATTAAAAACAAAGACTTACGTCAAATAGCCGATGGCAGTGCGATTGAAAAAATCGTCGATGACGTGATCAACGCCAACGCCCAGCAGGTCGCCGATGTCCGCGCGGGCAAGGAAAAAGCGTTTAACTCACTGGTCGGCCAGGTAATGAAGGCGACCAAAGGCAAGGCTAACCCGCAGCAGGTCAACGACATACTCAAACGCAAGCTGGCGGGATAAATATCGAGATCGGGCGGTCAGGCCGACGCTCCGGCCCGCCTGCCGATTGCGGCTCTTACTGCTTGCCGCTCTCCCCATGCGAACGGCAATTTATTTCTTCGCCGGGGCGGGTGCCGTTGTAGCTACCGGGGCAGCGGTTGATGCGGGGGCGGGCGCAGGCGTTTCGGGCGGTATCCCTTTAAGTTCCATGAAGCGTTTTTTGTAGTTCGCGTACGTGGTCACGGTGTCCCCCTTGGCCTTTTCCTTGGCGGCAATATCCTGTTCCAGACGCACTTTACTCGTCTCGGCACGAGTTATATCTTCTTGAATACCGGCGGGCGCGGGCTTCTTGTCCTTGTTGCCTTTATCGAACGCGGCGGCGCGCTGCTGCGCTTCCGCCAGGCGATCGTTCGCCAGCTTCAGCGCGGCGCGTTGCTGCACAATCCCGTTGTCGAGCGCCTGGAGTTCACGATCCCGTTTTAAATCAATCTCTTTCTCATTGGTAAACGTGCTCGTCAATGCGGAATCCTGGCGCTTTTTTTCCGCAAGGCGTTTTTGTTCTTCCGTT
>CAMDDY010000244.1 GCA_945893125.1 Bordetella parapertussis | reverse complement strand
TTACCTCAACGAGCAGGTCAAAGCCATCCAGAAGGAATTGGGTGAAGGCGAAGAGGGCGCCGATAACGACGAGATAGGCAAGCGCATCAAGGCGGCGCGCATGCCCAAGGAAGCGCGTAAAAAAGCCGACGCCGAATTGAAAAAATTAAAGCTGATGTCGCCGATGTCGGCCGAGGCCACGGTGGTGCGCAACTACATCGACGCGATCACGTCATTGCCATGGCGCAAGAAAAGCAAAATCAGCACCGATCTGACCGCTGCGGAAAAAATACTCGACGAAGATCACGACGGCCTGGAAAAGGTCAAGGAACGCATCATCGAATACCTCGCGGTGCAGCAGCGCGTGGATAAAGTCAAAGCGCCGATCCTGTGTCTGGTGGGCGCGCCCGGCGTGGGCAAGACCTCGCTCGGCCAATCGATTGCACGCGCGACCAATCGCAAGTTCGTGCGCATGGCGCTCGGCGGCGTGCGCGACGAAGCCGAAATTCGCGGTCACCGGCGCACCTATATCGGTTCGATGCCGGGCAAGATTCTGCAAAACATGTCCAAGGTGGCTGTGCGTAACCCCTTGTTTTTATTGGATGAAGTGGACAAGCTGGGGCAGGATTTCCGTGGCGATCCGTCAAGCGCGCTGCTCGAAGTGCTCGATCCGGAACAGAACCACACCTTTGTCGATCACTACGTCGAAGTCGAATACGATTTGTCGGACGTGATGTTTGTGGCGACGGCCAACACGCTGAATATTCCGCCGGCGCTGCTCGACCGCATGGAAGTAATACGCCTGTCGGGTTACACCGAAGACGAAAAAGTCAAAATCGCGCAAAACCATTTGCTCGCCAAGCTGATTAAAAATCATGGCTTGAAGGCCGAGGAAATCGCGGTCTCCGAAAGCGCGATACGCGACATCGTGCGTTACTACACCCGCGAAGCCGGCGTGCGCGCGCTGGAACGCGAGTTGTCGAAAATCTGCCGCAAGGTGGTAAAAGAATTGGTGAAGGCGGTCGGCGCTGGTGATAAGGCGGAGAAGGCTGATAAGAGCGATAAGCCTGACAAGACCCGCAAGATCACCGTATCCGCGCGCAACCTCGACAAGTATTGCGGCGTGCGCCGTTACAGCTACGGCATGGCTGAAAAGAAAAATCAGGTTGGCCAGGTCAATGGGCTGGCGTGGACCGAAGTCGGCGGCGAGTTGCTATCCATCGAGGCCATCATGATGCCCGGCAAAGGCAAAATGACCACCACCGGCAAACTCGGTGAAGTGATGCAGGAGTCCGTGCAGGCCGCGTTGTCGGTGGTGCGCAACCGCTCCGAGCGCTTGGGCATCAACCCGGATTTTTATCAGAAGAGCGACATCCACATCCACTTGCCGGAAGGCGCAACGCCCAAGGATGGCCCCAGCGCCGGCGTGGGCATCTGCACCGCGATGGTGTCCATGTTGACGGGCATACCGGTGCGCGCGGACGTGGCGATGACCGGTGAGATCACCTTGCGCGGCGAAGTGCTGCCCATCGGCGGCTTGAAAGAAAAGCTGCTGGCGGCGCATCGCGGCGGCATCAAGATGGTGTTGATCCCCGAGGAGAACGTCAAAGACCTCGTGGAGATTCCCGACAACATCAAGAACAAGCTCGACATCCAGCCGATCAAGTGGATTGATACCGCGCTTGAATTGGCATTGGAGCGCAAGCCGCAGCCGTTGCCGGAACAGCCTGTTACCGCTGCGCCGGCGCCAGCGCCGGCGCCTGTTACCGAAGCGGTCAAGCACTGATCCGCATCGGTGGCCGGTGTCTTTATTGCATGCCGACCTTGGCTAAATGCGCGGAAATACGCTAAAATCCGCGTCTTTGCCGCACGCCGGGTGTGCCGGAGTTCCGGGTGCTTAGCTCAGTTGGTAGAGCGTCGCCCTTACAAGGCGAATGTCGGCGGTTCGAGCCCGTCAGCACCCACCAGGTAACAAGGGAAAGTACGTTACGCAATGAAAGTAGAGGAGTGGTAGTTCAGTTGGTTAGAATACCGGCCTGTCACGCCGGGGGTCGCGGGTTCGAGTCCCGTCCACTCCGCCAATAATGTGCTGTCAAAAGGGCGAACTCAGGTTCGCCCTTTTTTGTTGAGAGCGATGCAATTATGTTTGATTGGATTCAAAATAACCGGCGTTTCGCGCAAGTCGTTTTGGCGATTATTTTTCTGCCGTTTTTGTTTGTCGGCGTGGATTCCTATTTCAGGGGTTCTGAAGCGTCTACACCGGTGGCCTCGGTGGGCGGGCAGAACATCACGCAACAGGAATTCAATCTCGCTTTGCGTGAACGTCAGGAACAACTTCAGAACATGAGCGGCGGGCGTATTGATCCGGCCATGCTCGACAATCCCGAAGTGCGCTTCAATGTGGCCGAGGGGCTGGTGAACCAACGGCTCATGATGCTGCAAGCCTTGCGTATCAATTTGTCTGCGACCGACGCACAACTGCGCGCCATGCTCGAGCAGGCGCCGGTGTTCCAGGATAACGGCAAGTTTTCACTGGATATGTACAACCAGTATTTAAAGTCACGCGGCAAGAGCGCGGTCGATTTTGAAGGCGAATTACGGCGTGATCTGCTGTTGCGCCAGTTGGACGACGCGTATAGCGATTCCCACTTCGTGCCGCGCGCCGTGGCACGGCGGATGGTGAAACTGACCGAAACCCAGCGTGAAACCAGCACCTTTACACTGGCGCCCGAGCCATTCGAAGCCAAGGCCACGATCGAAGACGGCGCCGCGAAAAAATACTACGATAGCCGGCAGGATGAGTTCCGCGTGCCTGAGCAAGTGCGCGTGGAAACCGTGACGCTGTCGATCGATGCGCTATTGCCTGCAACCACGGTTGACCCGGAGGAAGTTAAAAAAGCATTCGATGATTTTGTGTCGAAGAACCAGGTGCAGGAGACTCGAGCCGCCAGTCATATTTTGATTACGGTAGACGCCAAGGCGCCTGCCGGGGAAAAACAAAAAGCCAAGGCGAAAGCCGAAGACCTGCTGAAGCAGATCAGGGCGAAGCCCGCGAGTTTTGCGGAGCTTGCCAAGGCGAACTCGCAGGATCCGGGCTCGGCGGAAAAAGGCGGCGATCTGGGTTCGTTCAGGCGTGGTGACATGGTAAAACAGTTTTCTGCGGCCGCGTACGAGATGAAAGTGGGTGACATTACCGGGCCGGTGGAAACGGAATACGGTTTTCACATCATCAAGTTGACCGGGATTAAAGAGGGCAAGTCGCCGTCATTCGAATCAATGAGTGCGCAACTGGAAACCGAGCTGAAGCGCCAGCGCGCCGGCAAGAAATTCGCGGAAATGGCGGAACAGTTTAATAACACCGTATTCGAGCAATCAGAAAGTCTCAAGGCCGCGGCGGAATTCGCCAAGGCGCCCGTGCAGCCAAGCGGCTGGTTTTCGCGCAATGCGCCGGGCAATGATCCGAAGCTGAACAATCCGAAATTGCTCCAGGCGATTTTCTCGGACGAGGTATTGAAGAACAAGCGCAATACCGAAGCCGTTGAAATAACCTCTGGCACGCTGGTTGCCGCGCGTTTGCTGGAACGCAAGCCGTCGGTGATTCGTCCGTTTGACGACGTGAAGGGTGAAATTGCCACACGCCTGCAACGGCAACGCGCCACGCAACTGGCGGCGCAGGAAGGTCGCGCGGCACTGGAGAAATTGCGCCAGGGCAAGGACGCCGAGGTTAAGTGGGGCGAGGCGCAGATGATTAGTTTCGCCAGTGAAAACAAGAATTTGAGCGAGGACGTGCGCAAGCTGATTCTGCGCGCAGATATCTCGAAGTTGCCGGCCTACGCGGGCGTGGAATCGCCGTCGGGTTATACGCTTATCCGCATCACGCGCGTGGCGGAGCCCGAGAAGATCGACGCGGAAAAGGAAAAGAACATATCGCAGGCCATGCAGCAGGCCGCCGGTCAGGAGCAGTATGCAGCGTTTCTCGCCAGCCTGAAACAAAAAGGCGACGTCAAAATACACAAGGACAAACTGGTCGAGAAAAAAGACAAGGACAAGTAGCCGGCTGCGCGCGTGCGCGGCCAGGCGTTGTAGTTACCCGGCGGCGGCGCCCATGCCGCCGACCACGGTGTTGAATCCAGCATCCACATAGGTAATCTCGCCGGTGATACCGCTGGCGTAATCCGACAGTAAAAACGCAGCCGCATTGCCCACGTCTTCAATCGAAACGTTGCGCCGCAACGGGGCGTTTTGCTCAACAAACTTCAAAATTTTGCCGAAGCCGCCGATGCCTGCGGCGGCGAGCGTTTTGATCGGCCCGGCTGAAATGCCGTTGACGCGTATGCCCTTGGGACCGAGATTCTGCGCGAGATATCGCACATTGGCTTCGAGGCTCGCCTTCGCCAGCCCCATCACGTTGTAATTGGGCACCGAGCGCTGCGCGCCGAGATAGGTCAGTGTCAATACCGCCGCTTTGCGGCCCTCCATCATCGGCAGCGCGGCCTTGGCAAGCGCGGCCAGGCTGTAGGAGCTCACGTCGTGTGCCACACGAAAGGCTTCGCGCGACAGGCCGTCCAACAGATCGCCCTTTAAGGCTTCGCGCGGGGCGAAAGCGATGGAATGCACCAAACCATCCAATCCGTCCCACTGACTGCGCAAATCCTCGAACAGCTTCGCGATTTGCGCGTCGTCGGCTACATCACAGGGCAGAACGGGGGATGTGCCGAAATCCTTCGCCAGATCAACCACGCGGGCCTTGATGTCCTCGCCCTGATAGGTGAAGGCGAGCTCGGCGCCTTCGCGGTGCGCGGCCTTGGCGATGCCGTAGGCGATGGAGCGGTTCGATAGCAGGCCGGTGATGAGGATTTTTTTGTCTTGTAGTAGCGCCATGACGGTTTCCGGTGTTGCTGGTGATTGAAAATAGACGCGCCGAATGGCGCACCTGGAGATTATAGCCTACGGATTTGGCCCAATCGGATGACGCTGGGGCGGACTTTCGGATACACTTTGCCTTGATGCTGAAATTTTATCTTCCTGTTTTCGCGCTCGCTGCCCAGTTGCTGGCAGGGTGCGGCGACAGCGTCTGGAACAATCCGTACCGCTCCGCCGATGACGGGGCGAATATGCTGTATTCGTCTTTTTCCGAGCGGCCCAAGCATCTTGATCCGGTGCAGTCCTACAGTGAAAACGAATATACGTTTATCGGCAATATTTATCAGCCGCCGCTGCAATATCATTACCTCAAGCGACCCTATGAGCTGATTCCGTATACCGCGACCGAAGTCCCCAAGCCGGCCTACCTCGACGCACAGGGCAATGCGCTGGCGGAAGACGCGCCGGCCGCCAGCGTCGCGTTCAGCGAATACGTGATACGCATCCGGCCGGGCATCCGTTACCAGCCGCATCCGGCGTTTGCCATGGATGCGGCGGGCAAGCCGGTGTATGCCAACCTCACGCGGGAAAGCCTGAACGGCGTGCATACCATCGGCGATTTCAAGCAACAGGGCACACGCGAGCTGGTGGCGGCGGACTATGTGCATCAGATCAAGCGACTGGCGCATCCCAAGTTGCATTCGCCGATTCTGGGCTTGATGGCGGATTACATCGTCGGCCTCAAGGAACTGGCCGCCACCCTGCAAAAAGCCACGAAGTCCGCGCCGTCCAGTGCCTATGTCGATTTGACGCAACATGATTTGTCGGGCGCGCGTGTCATAGATCGTTATACCTACGCCGTGCGCGTGAAGGGAAAATATCCGCAGTTTGCCTACTGGCTGGCGATGCCGTTTTTCTCGCCGGTGGCGCCCGAAGTGGAACGCTTCTACGGGCAGCCGGGCATGGCGGAAAAAAACATCACGCTTGACTGGTTCCCCGTGGGCACCGGCCCCTACATGCTGACGGTGAATAATCCCAATCGCCAGATGGTGCTGGAGCGTAATCCGCACTATCAGGGCGCGCTGTATCCGGCGGAAGGCGCGGCGGATGACGCCGACGCCGGGCGGCTGAAAGACGCCGGCAAGGCCGTGCCGTTCATCGACAAAATCGTGTTTAGTCTGGAGAAGGAGCAGATTCCCTACTGGAACAAGTTTTTGCAGGGCTATTTCGATTCCTCCGGCATCAGTTCCGATACCTTTGATCAGGCTGTGCAATTCAGCGGGCAGGGCGATGTCACGTTGTCGGAGGAAATGCAGTCGCGCGGTATCCGTTTGCAAACCTCCACCGCGACCAGCGTGTTCTACATGGGGTTCAATCTGCTGGATCCAGTGGTGGGCGGATACACCGAACAGGCGCGCAAAATACGGCAGGCGATCACCATCGCCATCGATCAGGAAGAATATATTTCGATCTTCCGCAATGGCCGCGGCCTGCCATCGCATGGGCCGATTCCGCCCGGCATATTCGGTTACCGCGAAGGCAAGGAAGGCATCAATCCGCATGTTTACGATTGGGTGGAGGGTAAACCGCGCCGTAAACCGGTGGAGGCGGCAAAAAAACTGCTGGTCGAAGCAGGGTTTCCCAATGGCCGCAACGCGACATCCGGACAGCCGCTGCTGGTCAATCTGGATACCGCGCAGACCGGGCCTGCCGCCAAGGCGATACTCGACTGGTACGTCAAGCAGTTCGACAAAATCGGCGTGCAACTGGTGGTGCGCGCGACCGATTACAACCGTTTTCAGGACAAGCTGCGCAACGGCAGCGTGCAAATGTATTTCCTTGGCTGGAACGCCGACTATCCCGATCCGGAAAACTTTATGTTCCTGCTGCATGGCCCGCAAAGCAAGGTGAAGATCTCCGGTGAGAACGCGTCAAACTACGCCAACGCGGAATACGACAAGCTGTTTGACGAGATGAAGCACATGTCCAACGGAACCGAGCGTCAGGCGATCATCGACCGCATGGTTGATATTCTGCGCGCCGACGTGCCATGGGTGTGGAGCTGGTTTCCCAAGGATTATTCGTTGCGCCACGGCTGGGTCTACAACAACAAGCCCAACAAGATGGCGCATAACACGCTGCAATATCTTCGCATCGATGCCGCGCAGCGCGCCCAACTGCGCACCGCATGGAACCGTCCTCATGTTTGGCCGATGCTGCTGGTGCTGCTGGTCGTGGCGGTGAGTTTCATTCCCGCCATTCAGGCGTTTCGCCGCCGTGAACGCTCCACGGCGACACAGGTGGCGATGGCCGTGGAGAAGGCAAACACGTGACCGCCTATCTGCTGCGCCGGGTGGTTTACGGCTTTTTCATTCTCGTTTTTGTGAACCTGCTGACGTTTGCGCTGTTCTTTTTCGTTAATTCGCCGGACGACATGGCGCGCGCGCATCTGGGCGCCAAGCGCGTGACGCCCGAAGCCATCACCAAATGGAAGCAGGAGCGGGGATACGATAAGCCTTTGATTATAAATAATAATTCGTCTGGCATCGGCATGGTCAGCGACACCATCTTTTTTGATAAATCGGTCAAGCTGTTTGTCTTTGATTTCGGGCGTTCCGATCAGGGGCGCGATATCGGCTACGACATCGGCACGCGTATGTGGGCGAGCCTCGCCATCGCGCTGCCCGTGTTCATGGCCGGCCTGCTGGTGACTGTGACGTTCGCGCTGCTGATGACGTTGTTTCGCGCGACCTATGTTGATTTCTGGGGCGTGGTGTTCTGCGTGGTGATGATGTCGATTTCCTCGCTGTTCTACATCATCGGCGGGCAATATCTGATCGGCAAGGTGTGGAGCCTGGTGCCGATCTCCGGCTACGACGAAGGCGTTTCCGCAATCAAGTTTCTGATCCTGCCCATGGTGATCGGCGTCATCGGCGGCATTGGCGCCAGCACGCGTTGGTACCGCACCATCTTTCTGGAGGAGGTCAACAAGGACTATGTGCGTACCGCGCGCGCCAAGGGTTTGTCGGAGCTGC
>CAMDDY010000243.1 GCA_945893125.1 Bordetella parapertussis | reverse complement strand
CACTGTGTGATGGCGGTGACGGGGCCGGGCATCGAAAAAGCCATGACCCTCGAAACCGCCAGCGGCGACCGCCAGGCGAACATGATTGCGTTCGGGCAGGCGGCGCTCACGTTGTTGATCGAGTGTCTCGAAAACAGCAAGTGATGTGCGGGCGCGCGGCGGGCGTCTGGTTGCGCGCGTTGCTGCTCGTGGCCTTGGCCGCGTGCGCGCACACGCCCACAGCACCGATCTACGAACCGGAGTACAGCCAGCCCGGCAAAGACGTGGTGTGGGTGCCGACGCCGGAGGTTATGGTGGACACCATGCTTACCCTCGCCAAGGTCACGCCTGCCGACTACGTGATCGACCTCGGCTCCGGCGATGGGCGGCTGGTGATCGGCGCGGCCAAACGCGGCGCGCGGGCGCTGGGTATTGAATACGACGACAACCTGGTGCGCTATTCCATACGCGAGGCGCAGAAGCAGGGCGTCACCGGCAAGGCGCAGTTTCTCCAGGCGGATATTTTTGCCACGGATTTTTCGGCAGCGAGCGTGCTCACGCTGTTTTTATTGCCCGACATGAATCTGCGGTTGCGCCCGCAATTTCTCGCGATGAAACCCGGCACGCGCATCGTCGCCAACTATTTTGGCATCGGCGACTGGTCATCCGATGAATCGGTGCGTATTCCCGAATCCGAAAAATGCCGCGATTATTGCGTCGCGTATCTGTGGATTGTGCCGGCGAAAGTCGCGGGCACATGGCAAACGCCGCAGGGCGAATTGACACTCGCGCAGAGCCACCAGTATTTCAAAGGCACGCTCGGTTCAAAGCCCGTTGCAGAGGGCCGCGTGCGCGGCGACACGCTGAACTTTAGCGTGGACGGTGTGTCGTACCGCGGGCGCATCAACGGCGATGTGATGGAAGGCGTTATAGGTGAGGGGGGTGAGGCCACTGGTGCGGTGGCGTGGACGGCGTGGCGCAAGTCGAATTAAATGCAAAGAGCCGTGGTCATTTTACAATCGGAGATGTTCATGTTTGCATCACAAGGGTTGCACAAATCGTGCGTGGTCGTCGCCATGGTTGCGCTGGCGGCATCGGTCTCGTTGGCGTGGGCGCAACCCGCGAAGGCGCCTGCGCCCGCCCCTGCGACCAGCGAGTTCGTGCCCGAAGTCGGCCAATCGGGCAAGGACGTGGTGTGGGTGCCTACCGCGCTAACGCTGGTGAACAAAATGCTCGACATGGCAAAGCTCGCGCCGCAGGATATTTTGTATGACCTCGGCTCCGGTGACGGACGCACGGTCATCACGGCAGCGAAACGCGGCACGCGCGCGTTCGGTATTGAATACAACCCGGACATGGTGGAACTGTCGAAACGCAATGCCACGAAAGAAGGTGTTGCCGCCAGAGCCACGTTTGAAAAGGCCGATATATTTCAGACGGATTTTTCCAAGGCCACGGTGATCACGCTGTTTCTCCTGCCCGAGCTCAACGTCAAGCTGCGTCCGACAATACTCGAGATGAAGCCGGGCACGCGCGTGGCCGCCAACTCATTCGACATGGGCGACTGGAAGCCCGACCAGACCGCGCGCGTTGAGGGTAACTGCGAGACCTGGTGTACCGCGTATTTATGGATTGTGCCGGCGAAAGTCGCGGGCATCTGGAAGCTCGCGCACGGCGACCTCACCCTCACGCAGCAATATCAAACCCTCGCCGGCGAGTTACGCATGCGCGATAAAACGCTGGCGATCTCCAGTGGCAAGCTGGATGGCGAGAACATCAGCTTTGGCGTCGGCGGCGTGTTATACAGCGGGCGCGTCAGGGGTGACGCGATGGACGGCACGATGGCCGTGGGCGCGACACGCTCGCCGTGGAGTGCGGCGCGTAATAAGTAAGCCGCCGTGCCGCGTGGTGCGCTATGATTTCAGTCTAACTTCTACCGGAGATTTTTTATGAAAGCGTTGCGTCAATTTTCTGCATGGGTGTGTGTGTTGTGTCTGTCAGTTTTTGCGCATGCGCAACCCGCAAAAGATTTCACACCCGAAGTCGGGCAGCAAGGCAAGGACGTGGTGTGGGTGCCGACCTCGCTCGCGCTGGTCAACAAAATGCTCGACATGGCGAAGGCCACGCCCAGCGACTACGTGATTGATCTCGGTTCCGGCGACGGGCGCACGGTGATCACCGCGGCCAAGCGCGGCATCAAGGCGCTGGGCATCGAATACAACCCGGACATGGTGGAACTCTCTAAACGCGCCGCCGCGAAAGAAGGTGTCACCGAGCGCGCCACGTTTATGAAAGCCGATTTGTTTGAAACGGATTTTTCCAAGGCGACGGTCATCACCATGTTTTTGTTGCCGGATATCAATCTCAAGCTGCGTCCGAAAATTCTGAGCTTCAAACCCGGCACTCGCATTGTATCCAACACGTTCACCATGGGCGATTGGGAACCCGACGAAACCGGCACGGCGGCCAGCGACGAAGGCTCCAGCTACTACCGCACCGCGTTGCTGTGGATCGTGCCGGCGAAAGTGGAGGGCGCGTGGAAATCCGCCGGCGGCGATGTCACCTTCAAACAGGAGTTTCAAAAAATTACCGGCGCGATCAACGCGGGCGGTGTTTCTACCTTGGTGACCGGCGGCAAATTGCGCGGCGATCAGATCAGTTTCAGCGCGGGCGGCGCGCAATACACGGGCACGGTGAGCGGCAATACCATTGCGGGAACCGTGACATCGGGCGGCGCTAGCCGTGACTGGAGCGCGACGCGGACAAAGTAGTTTAAGTATTTGTTTTTATTGTATATTTTTTAATGCGCGAAGGATGCGCGCACTGCTGACAGGGGCGTTGATGCTGTGCCTAGCCGGCGCCGCATCGGCGCAGCGTGCCGCTGACTACCAACCCGAAATCGCGCAACCCGGCAAGGATGTAGTGTGGGTGCCCACGCCAGACGCGCTGGTGAATCGCATGCTCGATCTGGCGAAGGTCGGCGCCAATGACACCGTGATCGATCTCGGCTCCGGCGATGGGCGCCTGGTGATCATGGCGGCGAAGCGCGGCGCGCGTGCGCACGGCATCGAGTACAACGCGAAGCTGGTGGAATACGCGCAGGCGGCTGCGGCGAAGGCAGGCGTTGCCGACCGTGCGCAATTCACCAAGGCGGATTTGTTTGAGAGTGATTTTTCGCCCGCAACCGTGATCACGCTTTTTCTGGGCGCGGATCTGAATCGCAGGTTGCTGCCGAAATTGCTGGATCTCAAGCCCGGCACGCGCATCGTGTCCAACACGCATGCCGTGGGCGACTGGCCGGCCGACGCCACCGCCAGTTCGGCCGACGATGACCGCACGGTGTACTACCGCACGGCGCTGCTATGGATCGTGCCGGCGAAGGTGGCGGGTGTGTGGCGCTACGCGGATGGCAGCGTGACGTTCACGCAGCGGTATCAGAAGATTTCCGGATCGGTCACCGTGCAGGGAAAATTCGCGCCGATTACCGGTGCGACGCTGCGCGGTGGTGACATCCGTTTCAGCGCCGGCGGCGTGCAATACGCCGGCAAGGTTCATGGGGATAGCCTTACCGGCACGATGACATCTGGCGCAGTGCGTCGCGCATGGCGCGCGACTCGAACTCGATAAAACGATTCCAGACGGCAATTTTTCTGCGAATGGTTATATCTTCACCCCATGCAAAAAGTCGGTGCGCGCCTTGGCCCCCGCCATCAAGAACGACAAATCCCCGCCGCTCAAAATAAACCGCATGCCGTAGCCGATATATTTTTCCATCAGCTTCGGTTCATACACGCCGCCCATGCCGGGATGTTTGCCGTGTTTTTTGCAGGCGGCGATGACTTTGCGGTAGGCGTCTTCGACTTTGGCGTCACCGAACTGGCCGGGGATGCCAAGTTCGGCGCATAGGTCGTTGGTGCCGATCAGCACTACGTCGATGCCGGGCACGGCGGCGATGGCGTCGGCGTTTGCTATCGCCTTGGGTGTTTCGACCATCACGATTACCAGTGTTTCGGCATTGGCGATTTGGGTGGATTCCCCCACTGACATGGCTGCATAGCCGAACTGCGGCAGCGCGCCGACCACCGAGCGATGGCCTATGGGCGGGTATTTGCAGTGCGACACCACGCGCGCGGCTTCTTCGGCGGTATCCACATGCGGCACCACGATGCCCTGCGCGCCGGAATCGAGCAGGCGCGAGGCGTGGTGATGTTCCTTGCCCGGCACGCGCACGATGGGGGTGATGCCCATCGGCAGCGCGGCGATGGCGACCTGCGAGGCAAGATCGACGTCCATCGCGCTGTGTTCCATGTCGATGAACAGCCAGTCAAAGCCGGTGTTCTTGGCGATCATGCCGGCGTCTACAGTGCGCAATACGCGCATGCCCATGCCGAGGGCTAATTTGCCGGCGTCGAGTTGTTGTTTGGTGTGATTGGGGAAGATGGCCATGCCTGCTCCAGGTTGAAATGAAAATGCAAAAACGATAGACACAGATTAACGCAGATGAACGCAGATTAACCCCTCCATTGTCGTTCCCGCGCAGGCGGGAATCCATAACGCACTTCCACCTGAGACGCCTTATGGATACCCGCCTTCGCGGGTATGACGAGTTGGGTTTTAATCTGCGTTCATCTGCGTTAATCCGCGTCAAAATGCCTTTGATCTTGTTTTACTTTGCTGCAAAAAACACCGACTCCAGCCAATCCCACATCGCGGCCACGCCGATGCTGGCATTATCGATCTGGCAATGGTGGTAGCCGCCTTCTTCGCGCGTGAATAGTTTGAAGGTTTTGTTTTTTGAGCCCACGGCATCGAAACATTTTTGCGCCACCGGCAGCGGGATCTGCTCGTCGCCTTCGCCGTGCACCATCAAAAACGGGCAGGTGATTTTTTGCACCACGCCGTCGAGCCGGAAGCCTTCAAGCTTTTTCATCGCTTCGTCGCGGGTTTTGACGTTGAAGATCCACAGCAGGTGTTGCCACGCGACCGAGAGTGACGGTAGCTTGCCGCTGTCGAGTTTTTCGAAGCGGGCACGCCAGATTTCCCAGTAGTCCCACTGTGCGCCCCAGGCGATGCAGGCGGCGTAGCGTTGCTCGAAGGCGGCGGCGCGCGGTGCGTAGTAGCCGCCGAGGCTGATCGCCATCACGCCGATGCGTTTGGCGTCGATTTCCTTGCGCGCGGCCAAAAATTCGTAGGCCGCCGTGCCGTAACGTTCGGTTTCATGATGCAGCCACTGATTGCGAAAGCGCACCGCTTCGCCGTTGCCGGGGCCATCAACGATCAGGCACGCAATGCCGCGCGCGGCTAAATCGGGCACACCCTTGAAATACTGGATTTCCTTGGTCACATCGAAGCCATCGAAGAACACCATCGCGGGCGATGGACCGGTACGACCGGGAATGGCTTCGGCGTGGATCAATATTGCGGGCAGTGATGCGCCTTCATACGGAATTTCGACGTGTTCTATCTTCGGGCGGCGTATCAGTTGCGCGGCGTCGCGAAAACAATCCACGCCGCGCTTGTAGGCGGCGAGCCCGTCCGTTTTGGGTTGCAGAAAACGTTCGCCGACATGGTAATAATTGGCCGCGCGAAAGAGGTATTGCGCGCCGGTGGTGCGCCGCCCGGCGGCAATGTGCGCGCGGCCCGCGTCCTCGACTTTGCGTGCCTCGCGAGCCCACTCGTTGAACCACGCGGTGTCATCACCCACGTGGCTTTTCAGACGCAGGCCGATGCGATTAATTTCGTCGATTTCGGCGCCGCCCCAGGGCGCGGAATTCAGACCGATCAGCATGCCGTGCGACCAGCGGTAATCCTCGGGGAAATACATGAAAGACAGTTCATCCGGCTTCGCTACGGAAGCGGGGGCAGGCGATGCCATGAGGGTTCCTTTCGTGAATGTTACGAGCGGCGGACTGGTGCGCATGATAGCACCGCGTTTCTTCGAATCCGGTATCATGCGCATTCGCTTTTATACTCAAATGGAGATTTCCATGTTCGTGAATACCCGCAGTTTTACGTTGTTGGTTTTGTTGTCGGTTTTTTCGGGACTCGCGCTGGCCCAGCCGGCGAAAAAAGAATACGAGCCCAGCGTCGGTCAGTCCGGCAAGGACGTGGTGTGGGTGCCGACGCCGCAGGCGCTGGTGGATCGCATGCTCGATATGGCGAAGTTGACGCCAGCGGATATTCATTACGACCTGGGGTCGGGCGATGGCCGCACGGTGATTACCGCAGCCAAGCGCGGCGGCAAGGCCTACGGCATCGAGTACAACCCCGACATGGTCGAACTGGCCAGACGCAATGCGCAAAAAGAAGGTATGGCTGACAAAGCCATTTTCAAGCACGGTGATATTTTTACCGAGGCCAGCAAAAAAGACTACATGCAGGCGAGCGTGATCACGTTGTTTCTGCTGCCGGATTTGAATGTGAAGCTGCGTCCCACCTTGCTCGACATGAAGCCGGGCGTGCGTGTTGTTTCCAATTCATTCACCATGGGCGACTGGGCTGCGGATCAAACCATTGCCGCCGGTGGTGACTGCACGTCATGGTGTACGGCTTACCTGTGGATCATTCCCGCAAAAGTCGGCGGCACTTGGAAAACGTCGCGCGGTGATCTCACGTTGAAGCAGGAATATCAGATGCTCAGCGGCAATCTGGCGCGCGGTAACGTGACGGGGATTGTCTCGGAAGCAAAAATGAGCGGTGATCAAATTACCTTCACGGCCGCAGGCACGCAATACACGGGCCGCGTGAACGGCAACACCATTGAAGGCGCCTACAAGGGCGGCGATGGCAGCGGCAAGTGGACTGCAACCAAGCAATAAACGACGCATTGCCGGCTGGCGGGGGATAAATGGGAATGAAGGTCAGGAATTTTCTCGGCGGCGTGATCAGTCTGTGCGTGCTTGGCGCGATGGCCAGTGCGCAGGTGGCGGCTCAGGTCGCCGATTGGCCGAATAAACCGGTACGCTTCATCGTGCCGTTTCCGCCCGGTGGCTCGGTGGATCCGTTGGCGCGGCTCACCGGCGCGCGGTTGAACATGGCGCTCGGACAGCAGTTTGTGATCGATAACCGTCCCGGCGGTTCTGGTGCCATCGGCACCACGCTCGGCGCCAAGTCCGCGCCCGATGGGTACACCTACGTATTCGTATTCGACACGCATGCGGTGAATCCGTCGCTGATTCCGAACCTGTCTTACGACACGCTGAAAGACTTGGCATCGGTGATGCTGGTTGGTACCGCACCGATGGTGCTGACCACCAACCCATCCAAGCCGTTCAAGGGATTTGACGACCTGGTGAAGTTGGCAAAAGCCAAACCCGCTACGCTGACATTCGGCTCGGTGGGCAGCGGTAGTCTCGGCCATCTGGCGATGATGCTCGTGCAGCAGCAGGCCGGCATCAAGATGATTCATATTCCGTACAAAGGCGGCGGCCCGGCGACTACCGATGCCATCGGTGGCCAGATTGATTTTGCGGTAACTTCGGTGGCCGTGCCCGGTCCGCATATCAAGGCGGGCCGTTTGCGCGCGGTGGTGTCCACTGGCGACAAGCGTTCACATGTGGTGCCCGATACGCCGACGCTTATCGAAAGCGGTTTGGCGGGAATGTCCGCACTGGCGTGGTGGGGCATCGTTACGCCGGCAGGCATACCCAAGCCGGTGCTGGACAAAATGCATGGCGAGCTGGTGAAAGCCTACAACCAGCCGGAACTGCGCAAGCAACTCACCGAACAGTTCGGCATGGATCTGGCGGTAAGCACACCGGAGGCGATGACGAAATTCGTGGTGGCCGAGATGGCGCGCTGGGCCAAAGTGGTGAAGGAAAACGGCATTCGCGCCGACTGAGCATACTCATGAATATCGAACGCGGATTGGTGAAAACCACGATGGGCTACATCCACTATCGTGCAGCCGGTGGGGCCGGCACAGTCGGAGCA
>CAMDDY010000242.1 GCA_945893125.1 Bordetella parapertussis | reverse complement strand
CCAGCCTTTCATGCGATCCACCACGTAGGTAATGCCGGAACTGCCTTCGGTGAGGTAGGGCGTGTCGATTTGCGAGATGTTGCCGAGGCACACCACTTTGGTGCCGGGGCCGGCTCTTGTGATCAGGGTTTTCATCTGCTTGGGGGTGAGGTTCTGCGCTTCGTCGATCACCAGATACTTGTTCAAAAAAGTTCTGCCGCGCATGAAGTTGAGTGACTTCACCTTGATGCGCGAGCGGATCAAGTCGCGCGTCGCGGCGCGCCCCCATTCACCGGCGGAGTCGTCGGTTTTGTTAAGCACGTCGAGGTTATCTTCGAGCGCGCCCATCCATGGGTTCATTTTTTCTTCTTCGGTGCCGGGCAGAAAACCGATATCTTCGCCCACCGGTACGGTCACGCGGGTCATGATAATTTCGCTGTAGAGTTTGGATTCAAGTGTTTGCATCAAGCCCGCAGCGAGTGTCAGCAGCGTTTTGCCGGTGCCGGCCTGTCCCAGCAGCGTGACGAAATCGATGTCCGGATTCATCAGCAGATTCAGCGCGAAATTCTGTTCGCGATTGCGCGCGGCGATGCCCCATACGTTATTGCGGGTGTGGCTGTAATCCTTGAGCGTTTGCAGAATCGCCGTCTTGCCGCTGACTTCAACGACCTTGGCCTGAAACGGTTTGTTATCGTCGAGATAAACCATTTCGTTGACCAGCAAACTGCCGCATACGGGGCCCTGCACCCGGTAAAACGTATTGCCGGATTGTTGCCACGACTCCATGTTCTTGCCGTGTGATTCCCAAAAATCCATCGGCAGCGCGCGCGTGCCGGTGTATAACAGGTCGGTGTCTTCCAGCACCTTGTCGTTGAAATAATCCTCGGCGGCGAATCCGAGCGCGTGCGCCTTGATGCGCATATTGATGTCTTTCGACACCAAAATCACCTGGCGCTTGGCGTGCCGTTCCTGTAGATGCTTGACCACGCCGATGATCTGATTGTCGGCCTTGCCGCCGGGCAGGCTCAACGGCAAGTCACCATTGATGGCTTCGGTTTGCAAAAACAATTTTCCATTGGCGTTCTTGTCGCCATGCGCCGACAACAAAATGCCGTCGGAAATATCCATCGACGCGTGGCTAAGCAGCTCGTCGAGATAGCGGCTTGCCTGGCGTGCATTGCGTGAGACTTCGGACATGCCTTTCTTGTGATCGTCGAGTTCTTCCAGCGTCGCCATCGGGATGTAGAGATCGTGCTCCTCGAAACGAAACAGGCTGGTGGGATCGTGCATCAGGACATTGGTGTCGAGCACGAACAACTTGGGCGGCTTAGTGGGGGTGTGCAGGCGGGTAACGTTGGCGGCCGTCGGCGCGCCTGAACCTGTTGCGGCGGATTTACGCTGGCTCATATTTTTCCTGGGTGCGGGAGAGTATTGTAACTTATTGTTTTTAAAGTGTTTTTATGAAATCCAGTACCTCCTGTACATGGCCGGGCACTTTGACGCCGCGCCATTCGCGGCGAATGATTCCCTTGGCATCGATGACAAATGTGCTGCGCTCAATAGCGCGTACTTTTTTACCATACATGTTTTTCATCTTGATGACATTGAGGGCTTTACAGGCGATTTCATCGGCGTCGGACAGCAGCTCAAACGGAAAACTCATCTTGGCTTTGAAATTTTCATGCGATTTCAAACTGTCTCGCGACACGCCATAGATAGCACAACCGAGTTTCGCAAACTGCGCGTGCAGATCGCGAAACTGCTGGCCCTCGGCGGTGCAGCCGGGCGTGTTGTCCTTGGGATAGAAATACAGAACGCTGGGCTTGCCGTTGTTCTGTGTGCTGAAGGTCTTGCCGCTGGTGGCGGGCAATTCAAAATCAGGAACGGGCTGGTCAGTCATTCGTGTCGCAGGATTGCGATGCCGTTATGGTAGTCATGGTAGTCATGGTAGCGATGGTGGCGCAACTGGGCTTGCCGCGCAAGGGCTGCACTGATGCAATGCTATCACCCTGTTATCAAAGAGAAACTTTTCCCAGATAGCGCCGTGCCAGCGCCGCAAAGGCGGATTCTTCGGCGGATATGACCTGTAACCGCACCGCGCGATCCAGCGACGGATAATGCTTGACGATGGCGCGTGTGTAGCTCGGATCGTAGTGCCGCACCAATAATTCTTCCGTCAGCACATCCCATGCGCCGGCGTGCGCCAGAGTAGTCCAGCGTTCGATGGTGTCGTGTCCGTGCAGCGGGGTCAGGCATTCGAGCTGCGTGTTGAGCGCGGTGGCGTCGCCGAGAAAATGCGCGTATTCGTTTTTGAGCAGCGCTACACGGATGGCTACTTCGGCTTCCAGCACGATGGTTTCACTGGCCCACATCGCGGCAATCAGCGCATCCGGCACGCGCAACAGGCCGATTTTTTTACTCTCTGCTTCAACATACACCGGACGAGACGAATCAAAGGCACGCAGCGCATGCCACACGCGACTGTCAAATAACTTTTGCGCGGGCTGCGCTTCGCCGGGTAGATTGCCCAGCACCGAACCGCGATGCGCCGCCAGCGCTTCAAGATCAAGCACCTGCGCACCGGCGGCATCCAGCGCGCGCAGCAAGCGGCTCTTGCCGGTGCCGGTCATGCCGCACACCACGCGCCAGGTGTACTGGGCAGGCAGCGTCTCCAGATCAGTAATCACCGTGCGGCGATACACTTTGTAGCCGCCGTCCAGCCGCCCGGTGCGCCAGCCGATTTGGGTGAGCACGTGGGCGAGCGCGCCGCTGCGACCGCCGCCGCGCCAGCAGTAGACCAGCGGGCGCCAGTCGCGCGGCTTGTCGTGAAAGCGCTCACGCAAATGCTTCGCGATGTTTTCGCTCACCAGCGCCGCGCCGAGTTTTTTCGCGTCGAATGCAGACACCTGCTTGTAGAGCGCGCCGATTTCGGCGCGTTGTGCGTCGTTCAGCACCGGGCAGTTGATCGCACCGGGGATGTGATCGTCGGCGAATTCGCTTTCCGAGCGCACGTCGATAATCTCGTCAAAGGCGGCCAGTTGTGCTACGGTTACATCGACTGCGTCACGTGCACGCGTGACAGTGCCCGAAGTGGAGTGTGAAGTTTTCATCGACCCCTAGTTTACGTGAAAAAGATTGCAGAAAATCATGAATAAACCCGTAGAAACTGACGCCATCAAACTGACGCACCTGTCGCACGGCGGCGGGTGAGGCTGCAAAATCACGCCAGCGTTGCTGAGCGAAATTCTCTCCAAGTCGCCGATGACCGGCAGCTTTCCGAATCTGCTGGTGGGTAATGAGTCGGCGGACGACGCCGCCGTTTACAAGATCAACGACACGCAGGCGATCGTCGCGACGACGGATTTTTTCATGCCGATTGTCGATGACCCGTTCGATTTCGGGCGCATCGCCGCCACCAATGCCATTTCTGACGTGTATGCCATGGGCGGCAAGCCGTTTATGGCACTGGCGTTGCTGGGCGTGCCGGTGGGCAAATTGTCGGCTGAGGCCATCGGGCAAATCTGCGCGGGCGGCAAAGCGATGTGCGACATTGCAGGCATCCCCATTGCGGGCGGGCACTCCATCGATTCGCCGGAGCCGATTTACGGGTTGGTGGTGCTGGGGCTGGTGCATCCCGACAAAGTAAAACGCAACGACCGCGCCAAGGCCGGTGACGTGTTGATCCTCGGCAAAGGGCTGGGCGTGGGCATCATGAGCGCGGCGCTGAAAAAAGGTGAGTTGCGCGATAAAGCCTACGAACAAATGATCGAAGCCTGCACCCAACTCAACACGCCGGGACAGGAACTCGCCGATATGCCCGGCGTACATGCGCTCACCGATGTCACGGGCTTTGGGTTATTGGGGCACTTGCTGGAAATTTGTCGCGGATCCAAACTGCAAGCGACGGTGGATTTCGCACGCATGCCGATATTGTCGGCCGCCAAATTTCTGGCGGAGCAGGGTTACGTGACCGGCGCATCGGATCGCAATTGGGCAAGCTACGGCGAACACGTGCGCATGCCGGAAAGTGCGCCGGACTGGCATCGAAAAATGCTCACCGATCCGCAGACTGCGGGCGGCTTGCTGGTGGCATGCGATGCGGCGTCGGCGCCCAAAGTCATGGAGATTTTCAAGGCACAGGGTTTCAAGGATGCGTGTGTGATTGGTGACCTGCGTACGGGGGCGGCAAGTGTTGTGGTGTCTTGATTCTGTTCGACAGCGCCTCGCCGTATTGATGTCTTTGGCGACAGGTTTGCTTTTAGCGCCGCTCATCGCGCACGCGCAAATCAAACCTGGCGAATACGTCTCGGGCGGCGGTTACGGTGTTTTGCGCATTACGCCTGACAAAGGCGATGCCTTGCGCTTTCAACTCAATATGCGCGGCGCTAATTTTTACGTTTGCGAGCTTTCCGGCATTATTCGCAATGGCGAAGCGCGCTTGCAAGACAGTGCGGATGAAAAATTGCCGTGCATCGTGACCTTCAAGCCCAAGAAAAACGGCGTCGCGGTTGATTCGAAACACGAACGCGCGTGTTCGACTTACTGTGGTGCGCGCGCGCATTTCGCGGCGTCGTGCTTTACCGCCCGCGAGCTGCGCACCGGGTCACGTGCGCCGGACGCGTGATCGATTCAAGGCAACCTATGACAAGAAATTGTTCGCCGAAGCGCGCACCATCCTCGCGCCCATCGCTGACAAATGCGCCAACTGGATGACGGAGCTTGATAATGCCTGGGTGGATAACGATCTCGCGATTACGCACTATCGCGCGGGGGATAGCGTTGCTTGCCGCGCCGGCCTGAAGCAGTGGCTGGAACTCGCTCGCACACCGGACGAAACGATACAAGGCAACTATCCGCCGTCGGACGCGGCGGAGATGTTGCGCATTGCACAGGCGACGCGCGCGAATATGAAACTGTGCGGCGCGCCGGTGACGATAAGGGCCAAGGGCAAATAGAGAATTATATAAGTATTTGTTTTTAAAGGTTTTTTAATTACTTCCGCAGCAGTGGATTGAGCGTTTTCCACACCGTATCGAGCATCACCGGCTGCGCACGTAGCGCCGGGTGTATACCGTCCGCTTGAAACCACTCGGGCTTGTCGCCGAAGCCTTCGAGCAGAAACGGCGCCAGCGGCAGTTTGTGCTTCTTGGCAATATCGAGATAAACCGCGTGGAACTTGCCGGCATATGCGCTGCCGTAGTTGGGCGGCAGACGCATGCCGACCAGCACCACTTGAGATTTCGTTAGGCGGCACGCCTCGATGATGGCTTCGAGATTGTGACGTATGGCTTCAACGTTGTGTCCGCGCAGGCCGTCGTTGGCGCCGAGCGCCAGCAACACGATGGCCGGCTTGTGTTGCGCGAGCGTGGCGTTGATGCGCTTCAAGCCGCCGAGGGTGGTTTCCCCGGAGATGCTGGCGTTGGCTACCGTATAATCCATGCGTTGCTGTTTCAGCCGTTCGGCGAGCAGGTTCACCCAGGCTTTGTCCTTGGGCAAGCCGTAACCGGCTGACAAGCTGTCACCATACACGAGCAGCGTGCGCGCCGTTGCACAAGGCGCGCACAGGGAAATTACCACCACCAACAGAAGACCACGCAACATGCCCGACACTCCTTCGATTCTCACTACCCCTGCGATTGAAGTCGCTCTGCTCGGCAAAGAGGTTACCACCGGCAACACGGCATTGACCATTTTGCGCGACGTGAGTTTCACCATCATGGCGGGCGAGGCGGTGGCGGTGGCGGGGGTTTCGGGTTCGGGTAAATCCACGCTGCTGGCGTTGATGGCCGGGTTGGATACGCCGAGCACGGGCGGCGTGCGCATCGCCGGGCAGGATTTATTTGCGCTGAACGAAGATGGCCGCGCGGCATTGCGCGGACGCAGCATGGGTTTTGTGTTTCAGTCGTTTCAGTTGCTGGCCTCGATGACGGCGCTGGAAAACGTGATGGTGCCGCTGGAGTTAGCGGGTACGGCGGGCGCGCGCGAAAAAGCCGCTGCTGTGCTACAACGCGTGGGGCTGGGCGAGCGGCTGCATCACTATCCCAAGCAGTTGTCGGGCGGAGAACAGCAGCGCGTGGCGATTGCGCGCGCGTTTGTCACCTCGCCATCGATTCTGCTGGCCGATGAGCCCACGGGCAATCTCGATGCCGCTACTGGCGCGCAGATAATCGATCTGATGTTTGAATTAAACCGCGAGCGCAACACCACGCTGATGCTGGTGACGCACGATGAATCGCTGTCGGCGCGCTGCGGGCGCGTGCTGCGTCTCGCGGGCGGCGCATTGCTGCCGTGAAGCTATTGCTCGACATCAAGATGGCGCTGCGGTTGCTCCTGCGCGATTTTCGCGCGGGCGAACTGACGCTGATCGCCATCGCCGTCATCATTGCCGTCGCGGGCGTCACCACAGTGGGTTTTTTCACCGACCGCGTGCAACTCGCGTTGAACCGTCAGGCGAATCAATTGCTCGGCGCCGATCTGGTGATATCGCACGACCGCGCCTTACCTGCTGAGTTCACGCAGGAAGCGCAGCGCCGCCAACTGATGGTGACGCAGATGCTGCGTTTTCCCAGCATGGCGGTGCGCGGCGATAAAAATGTGCTGGCGGATATCAAGGTCGTTGCGGCGGGCTATCCTTTGCGCGGCGAAGTACGCATTGCCGACAAACTTTATGGCGAAGACCGCCGCGCGCCGGGTATCCCTGCGCCGGGAACGGTATGGGTGGACGAGCGTATTCTGGCGCAACTCAGTGTTGCAGTGGGTGAAAAAATATCCATTGGAAACAATGCCTTACAAGTATCTCAGATGATGACGCAAGAGCCCGACGCGGCCATCGGTTTTATCAACGCCGGCCCGCGCGTGATGTTGAACGAGGCCGATCTCGCGGCCACCGGGCTGGTGCAAACCGGCAGCCGCATCCGTTATCGCCTGCAAATCGCGGGCAGCGCCGAAGCGATCGATGCGTATCGCGATTGGGTCGCGGCGCAACAGCAACCCGGACAACGCATCGAAGGCATCCGCGATGCGCGTCCTGAAATCCGCTCGGCGCTGGAGCGCGCAGAAAAGTTTCTCAATATCGCGGCGCTGGTCAGTGTGTTGCTCGCTGCAATGGCGATAGCGCTGGCGGCGCGGCGTTTTCTGCAGCGGCATCTGGATGCCTGCGCGATGATGTGCTGCCTCGGCGCGAGCCAGGGGCAGGTGATGCGCCTATATTTCGTGCATTTCGCGATACTGGGTTTGGTGGCTAGTGTGATCGGCTGCGTGATCGGCGCGCTGGCGCAACAGGCATTGGCGTACTGGCTGGGCACGGTGGTGGCGGTGGATTTGCCGCGGCCGAGTGCGCTGCCGCTGCTGCAAGGCTTGATCATTGGGCTCGCGCTGCTACTGGGCTTTGCGCTGCCGCCGATTATTGCGTTGGGGCGTGTGCCGACTTTGCGTGTGCTGCGCCGCGATCTCGGCACGCCCGATGGGCGCGGCATCGCGGGCTATGCGCTCGGCTACGCGATCATCGCCGGCATGATTTTCTGGAAGGCCAGCGATTTGCGTCTGGGCCTGTTTGTGGTGCTGGGCTTCACCGGCGCGATGCTGCTCGCGGGCGCACTGGCGTGGTTGCTGCTCAAGGCGGTGTCGGGCCTGCGTAACAGCGGCGTCAGTTGGCGCTTCGGCATTGCCAATCTGCGGCGGCGGCCACTGGGCACGATAGTGCAGGTGATTGCGCTGGGGCTGGGCTTGATGGCGTTGCTGACGCTAACGCTGATCCGCAATGACTTGCTGCACGCGTGGCAAAGCAGTTTGCCGCCCGACGCGCCAAACCGTTTTTTGGTGAACATCCAGGACGATCAGGTGGCGGCGCTGAAGCGCTTTTTCGCGGCGAATAAAATCGCCGAGCCGCTGATGCACCCGATGATCCGCGGGCGTCTGGTCAAGGTGAATGAACGCAG